>JAUMBL010000059.1:0-2747 GCA_032115775.1 Saprospiraceae bacterium
TTGCGGCATACTCCTGCACCTGGCCTGCGAAATCGTTGCTTTTTTTCAAAAACGACAGCCCGTTGTTGTGGCATACAACCTCGATTTTTGCATTGGGGGCAGCGTTCAGGAAGTTTTGGAATTGTTTGAACATGGCCTTGTGCACCTCCGCTTCCCCGGAGGCCAGCTGGATCACGACTTTGTGTTTCTTGGTGGATACCACCACCGGCGCATCTTGCGCGTGGGTCAGGGTTGGAGATACCGCAGCAAGCAGCAGCGCGGTGAATACGGGAAGCAGGCGTTTCATATTTTACGCATCATTTTAAGTATGAAAAGACGGATCAATAGTACAAAAGGGAAACCATGAAATGCCAGATCTAACCAATCCTGCGCTTTCATGCCGATGGCGCCGCCGGCTACCCAGCGCAATTTTCCCCAGAGATGCGGCTCCGGGACAAATGGCGCCAGGCCGAGTGTCAGGCAGGCGATCAAGACAAATTTCCAATCATTTAGTATTTTCATGATTTCGGTTTTGAGTTTTCACGGTACGTTTCCGGTAAATGCCCCTTGTGTATAAACGGCTCCGCAACCTGCTGCAGGAATCCATGCGGATATTGCTCCACCGCCTCGAAGCCCAGTTCGATATCCCGGCCGTCTTTCGGAATCCAGTTGGTGCCGAATAAATAATCCCACACGCTCAGCGTAATACCGAAATTGACGCCATGGCTTCCGGTGGGCAGTTCCTTGCTGTGGTGCCAAATGTGCATCTGCGGGTTATTGAATATGTATTTCAGCGGTCCGAGCGGCAAGTAGATATTGGCGTGGTTCAGGTGGCCGACGGTAATGGTGAACAGATGCACCAGCAGGAAATCCTGGATGCCAAATCCGATCATCGCGAGCGGAAGATACTCGAAACTGCGATAGACGATGGTCTCCATAAAATGGTATCGTAAATGCGCAGCGTACCCCATCTGCCGCACCGAATGATGCACCATGTGGAACTTCCAAAGCCAGGGAACCCGATGCAGAATGACGTGCACATTCCATTGAATAAAATCGCGTACCACAAACAAAATTAACAATTGCACCCAGTGTGGAAGATTGGCCACATTAATCGCCACCAGATTTCGTATGCCGAATGCCCAGGCCAGAAAACCGTTGAACGCTTCCACGGCGATATTCGAGATCGCGGCGTAGCCTACCAGCGAAAAGAGGAAAAAATTGAAAAACATGTAAAAGGTGTCCAACCAAAAATCCTCCCGGATGCTCGGCTGGTTTTTGCGCCAGGGAAACAGCAACTCCAGCGCGTACACCGCCAGGGAAATCCCGATCAACCAATAAAAATAATTCCCCCAATGCGGGTGCAAAATGGAATGCCAAAGATATCGGGCATACCCTTGATAACTATTTTGAATAATATCCCAATAATCAGTCATAGATAATTAATTTTTACTCAGTCGAAATTTTCTTATAAATTTTTTACCTAAAAAAATAATCATAACCACTTAACTGCGTCAGTAGGGTAGCAGGAGCGTCCGTAGCTATCGCCCTGCCTTCCAGCTTGGGCTCCACGGGCGAAAATTTAGCCAGGTATTCCTCCAGCGCCTGGTGCATGGTGACGCCGGAGCCGGTTACGGACTGTACTTTAGTAATTCGGCACAGGGTATCGGCCGGATCGCCTTCCCGGAGGCAGGCGGTGATGCGGTAGGTGCTATTTTCATTGAAATCTTTGCCGCCAATCCGGATGCTGTTGATCCGCGAACCGGCAGGTTTTCCAATGGTAAAATTGATTTCCATGCCTTTGAATCGGACGAGCCAGCCGCCGAATCGCTTCGCCGGGTCTTTCGCGAAGGCGTTTTCCAGTTCGACTTCCAGCCAATCGCGCAATTGCTTTCCGCTGACTTCCCCGTACTGCACCTCGGTATCGGCGGGCAGCATACCGTAGAGGTAGTCTTTGGTAATTTCCGCGATGCCGGTTTTGGAGTCCGGCGTCAGCGGGGGACAGAACCGGTATCCGTTTGACAGGGCGATATCGGGCTTGAATTTCCACATCAGCGCGTCGGTGATGAGGTTGTCCATGGGCGTTTCAATTACAAAATACCGTACCAGCGGCGTTTTGGTGGTTCCAATTACCCGCGATAGTTCTTTTTTATGGGGCGCTTCCTGCTCGGCGATCAGGCGCAGCATGGCGTCATCCGCTTTGTAGCGCGCCGGATCCACCTCCAGCAACTCGTAGGAGGTATCTTTTATTTGGCCATTTTCGAGGATGATATCCAGTTTGCTGATAAAAGAGCCGAAGGCGCCCGGTTCGGTTACCCGGCTAAAGGCGCCTTGAATCGGTTGCCGCACGCGCTCGTGGGTATCTGCGCCGAGGATAAAATCCACCCCTTCGACCTCCGGCATATTGGCCAGGCCTATTTGTTGGGCCAGCCCCATGTGCGTGATCAGAAAAACCAGCGCGCACTGTTCCTGTTCGCGCAGGAGTTTGACGTACTTACGAACGTTCTTTTCCGGCTGCGTGAAGCGGATGCCTTTCGAGTAGGCCGGCGGCTGGCGGCGGAAAGTAAGGGGGTCGTTGTATCCGATAAAGCCGATTTTCACGCCGCCGAGGTATTTTACCCAGTAAGGCGGAAAAATGAGTTCGTCCTGGTATTCATCCTGGCTATCATGCCACATATTGGCGCACACTTTACTGGCAGTGTATCCGCCGAGATCCTGAAGCATCATTTTTTTCCCATAGGTCACCTCCCAGTTGCCAGGCAGCATCA
>JAUMBL010000060.1:0-73851 GCA_032115775.1 Saprospiraceae bacterium
CCAGAGCAGGGTTTTGACCAGCAACGCCTGTGCGGCGCCTTTGGTGATCCTGCCTAAATCGGACGGCGCGTAGGCGCTGCGCTGCGGCAAATCGGCAATAGCGCGCTGCAAATCGTCTTCTACCAACGCCCATATCTCCGCCTCCGACGCTCTGGGGAGGTTGTATTCACTCGGCGCCAGGAGACGGTCGGCCTTGGGCACACCACTGAACATCGCGTTCAAATTGTAGAAATACCAGGCGCGAATGAACCGGGCTTCTCCAAGGATGCGGGCCTTCAAAACCGAATCCATCTGAATACCAGGCACGCGCTCCAGCACCACATTGGCGCGATAAATCCCCTCGTAATCCGCCGACCATTCGCTCTCCAGCAAATCGGTATTAACCGGCCCTTTGAAGGTCTCCAACTGGAGCAATTCATTGACGTCGTTGTCGCCGGAGCCGCCTTTTACAGCGTCATCCGACATGATATCGCCCCAAAACCAGCGAAAATGCCCGGCCGGCGACAGTTCGAACTGCAGGGTGGCATAGGCGGCATTGACGGCTGCCACGGCGTCCTCCGGCGTGCGGTAGAAATTTTCCTCGGTTGCGCCCACCAACGGCTTGCGCTCCAGGAATTCTTTTTGGCATCCCAGGACGAGCAGGATAGCCGGCAGTAAAAATCGTAGCGATTTCATCATATCGTGTTTATTGTAATGGATCAAAAACTGACATTGATGCCACCCAGCCATACCCTGGCCTGGGGGTAAAATCCGCGGTCAATACCGGCTTCCAATGCGCCGCCATAGGCGCCGATTTCAGGATCCATGCCGGTGTATTTCGTCAGGGTGAACAAATTTTGCGCCGACACATAGAGGCGAAATTTTTCAAAACGCAGTTTGCGCAGCAGGGAGGCGGGCAGCGAATAGCCCAACTGCAAATTTTTAACGCGCAGGTAGGCGCCGTCCTCCACAAAGCGGTCCGACACCCGGGCGTTTTGATTGGGATCGTTGAGATTGACCCGGGGTTCGGCATTGGACGTGCCGGGCCCTGTCCAGCGGTTGAGGACGGATACCGGGCGATTGACGTACGTGAAATCGTAGCGCACCGTCGCGTTATAGATCTCATTTCCATGGCTTCCCTGCAGGAATACGCCTAGGTCGAAGCCCTTGAACTCGAGGTCGAAGGTCATACCGTAGATAAAATCCGGCGCGGGGTTGCCGATCCAGGTTTGGTCGTCGTTGTTGATGACGCCGTCGCCGTTGAGGTCTTTGAAGCGGATATCGCCGGGCGCCGTGGCTTCGTTTTGGAATGCGTGGCGGGCGATTTCGTCCGTATTTTGGAAAATACCGTCGGTCACGAACCCGAAGAACGCGCCGATCGGCTGGCCGACCTCCGTTTTGGTGACGTTGGCGTTGGCCGATTGCACGCGGCCGGCGAATACCGGTTCGCCGCCTTCGCCCAGGCTGGTCACCTCATTTTTCACAAACGCGATGTTACCGCCCGCGCTGTATTTCAGGGCGCGGTCGCGGTTTCGGTAATTCAGCGCCAATTCCCAGCCGGTATTCCGCACGCTGGCCACATTGCGCACCGGCGGCGCCGTGCCGGCAGTCAGCGGAATAGGCGCGGCATAGAGCATATCCGAGGTGTTTTTGATGTAAAAATCGCCCGTAAAACTCAGCCTGCCTTCCAGCAATTCCGCATCCAATCCGATATCGGTCTGGGTAATGGTTTCCCATTTTAAATCCGGATTGGCTGCCGTGAGTGCCACGCTGCCATTGGTGATCACCTGGCCGGGGCCGAAGGTGTAATTCTGGCCGGAGAACACAATGGTGGTGAAGCCGTAGTCACCGATCCGATCGTTCCCGTTTTGTCCCCAACTGGCGCGGAGTTTCAGGAAATTGACCAACCGGGGATTCCAGAATTCCTCCCGGCTCAGCACCCAGCCGGCGGAGACGGAGGGAAAATAGCCGTAGCGGTTGTTAGCGCCGAAGCGAGAAGAGCCGTCTGCCCGGAACGCGGCGGTGAACAGGTATTTATTGTCTAAGTCGTAGTTAATCCGGCCGAAATAAGACAGCAAGGCCGATTCACCCGCGCCGCCGTACGCGCTTTGTGCGGTAATCGGGTCAATGGTATTGGAAATGAACGCGTCTTTCGGGTTGTTGGAAGGCAGGTTGGTATTGGCGCCGCCGCTGTACTCGTAGCGGTTTTCGAGCGCGGTGGTACCGGCCGTCACGACGAGGTTGTGCCGATTCTGGAAAGTGCGCTGGTAAGTAAGCACATTTTCCCACTGCCGGCTGGACCAGGTGTTGTGTTGTTTCACAACCGAATTGACCAGGTTTTTTTCCCCTGCAGGCGCGTCGCTGAGGGTTGGATCATTGCTCAAATCAAATCGGGGATAAAAAATATCCCGGGTGGCAAAAGTCTGGTCGGCGCTGTAGGCGGAGCGGAAGCGCAGGCCTTCCGCCAGTTTCAGTTCGGCAAACACCGCCCCTACCAGTCGGTTGGTACGCCAGCGGTCGTAGGTTTGCTCGATCGCGTTTACCGGGTTCGTAATATCCGTATCTGCGTAGCGGGAATAGGCGAAGGTACCGTCGGTTTTTCGCACGGGCGTCACCGGATCCATGTTGAGTGCGCGCACCAGGGGGGTGGTGAACTCGTTGTTTTCGGGCAGGAAGCGGCGCGTGAGGTACGTGAGGCCGATATTAGACCCGAGGCTCAGCCAGGGTTTTACCTCCTGCGTACCGTTCAATCGGGCGGTATAGCGCTGGAAGCCGGATTTATCGCCGCCTACGATGCCGTCTTGGTTGAAATAATTGCCCGACAGCGTGTAGGCGCTTTTGGCGCTCCCGCCGCTAAAGTTGAGTTGGTGGCTGCTCATGGGCGCATCGGAAAAAATAGCGTCCAGCCAATTAGTACCCTGTCCGAGCAAGTCCGGATTAGCAAATTCCGGCAGCGGCGTTTGTCCGGCGGCGATATGCGCTTCGTTGGAGAGGATGGCATATTCCCGGGCGGACAGCAGGTTGGCGGTTTTCCAGGGGCTTTGGATCCCGAAATAGGCGTCGTATCCAATCCGACCCGGTTGATCTTTCTTTCCGGATTTGGTGGTAATCAGCACCACCCCATTCGCGCCGCGCGCACCGTATATCGCGGCGGAGGAAGCATCTTTGAGCACGTCTATCCGCTCGATATCGTTTGGATTCAGAAAATCCAGTCCTTCAACTGGAATACCGTCCACGATGTACAGCGGATCGGCGTTGTTGATCGTGCCGGTACCGCGGATGCGGACGGTCAGCGGACTGCCGGGAGCGCCGGAGTTTTGGGTGACCTGTACGCCGGCGGTGCGACCCTGGAGCGCCTGTTCCGTGCGCAGGATCGGCAATTCGCTGATTTCTTCCGCCGTGACCGACGCTACGGCGCCGGAAATCGTACTGCGCTTTTGGGCGCCGTAGCCGACAACCACGACTTCATCTATCAGGGCATTGTTTTCTTCTAAAATAATATTGAGCACGCGCTGCGATCCGATCCGAACGGTTTGCTCGACAAAGCCGGTATAAGCGAAGCGGACAAGGGTGTTTTCGTCCGGCACGTCTATTTTAAAATTGCCGTTCACATCCGTGACGGCGCCGGCTGCCGCGCCCTGAACCGCCACGGTAGCCCCGATGAGCGGTTCGCCGAGGCCGGTTACCCGACCCGTCACTGAAATTTGGCCGTACAGCCCGGCGGATAGCAGGCAGCAGGCGCACAGGAGGAGATATTTGCTCATGAAAAACAGGCTTTTGCTGGAACCATTTTGCAATCGGGGTTGCGTAAAAAGCCCCTTGATGCTTTACGAAGAAAAATTATATTTTGAATCGTTGTCTTTTTTGGGCTTTTTGTTAAAAAAAAGACAACAATTCATTATTTTACGGAGTTGGGCAATAAGTCTGACGGCTCTTTAAATAAGAAAATATTTTGTTTGGGCGTCTGTTTTTTGATTTTTTTTTAGAAAAAATCAAAAAACAGACGCCCAAACATCATTTTATTTCGCCGCCGGAGGCGGCGAAATACTTTTTCTATTGTTTTACAAAACGGGCGCTGCTGAAGCGATTACCAGCAAACGCCAGCACGGTATATACGCCCGACGGCCAATCAGCCGTTTGCAGCTGGAATACGCTATCCTGCAGGCGGCCTTCGTACAGAACCTGTCCGTTGCCGCTCATCACCCGAATGGTAGCGGGTTCCGGCCGGCCGCTGAGCGCAATTTGTACGAGATCGCTCGTCAGGGTAGGTTGCAGGCGCAGCCATTCGCGGTCGAATTCGAGGTTGCGGGTGCTGTTGGTACAGTCCACGTTGGTGGCGCACAGCGCGAAGCAGGTATTGATGACGGTATCTTGCTGCACCGGATTAAGCAGGCGGTCGTTGAAATTTTGCGGCTGCGCGCAGGACTGTCCCGCCAGATTTTCCTTGCAGGAGAAATCGGGGCAGGGGCCGTTGGCAAAGGTGTAAAAGCCGCCGTAGCCGCGCTCGCGTTCGATGGTCAGGGCGTACACCCCGTCGCCGTTGTCGTCGAACATGCGGAAGCGTCCGCCCGGAGCGCCGAACTCCGCGCCGCCGGCGAGATAAACACCTTCGGGGTTGGGCGTGACGGCGCCCATACCGAGGTTATAGGTAATCTGTACACTTTGTCCGCAACCGTAGCAGCTGTTGAAGCAGACCGGCGCCAAGGTCGTATTGCCGCTGAGCACCAGTTTGCGGTTTGTGAACACATTGGGGCCGTCGTAGGTGGTTTGGGTGCAAGCCGAAGTCACCTGGAACATTTCCACGGCGGCGTAGTTATCCAGGTTGAATTTGTACTCATGCAGGCCTACGGGCAGGTTAAGCGTGACTTCCCAGATACCGTCGCCGTCAAAATCGAGCATTGGATTTGCATCGCCCGACCAGCCGTTGAAGCCGCCGCTGACATACACCTTATTGAACGCGCCGGCGTACTGGGTCATATCGGCTTTCAGCACCACCGAGGCCAGTTGCGGGCCGCCGCTCGAGCATACCTTGATATCATCCAGGTAATACGTTTGATCCGTGGTGGGGCTCACGCCGAAATCGGTGAACAGCGTGATGGTGTTGTAGATAAACCCTTTTGCCGGTTGGTTCGGCGCTTCGATAGAGGGGAGGCTGACGTCGAAGCAGAGTTCCACCCATTCGTTCAGGGTCGTGACCGGTTGGGTGAACACCCAGTTGGGGCCGCCGTTGGGCGAGCCTTCCAGTTTGAGCGTCAGGTTGCCGGGATGGTCGGTGTGGAAGAGGATACAGACCTGGCCGCCGTTCGTCACATCCACCGGCGTGGCGGGGTTCGGGTTCGAAAACGCACCCGCCCAGACTTGCGCGCCGGCCGGTTTTTTAAACTGCAGGACCGTCGCGCTGGTATTCAGACCCGTCGCATTCGGGTTGGCGATGGTGCTGGTGGGTTGGCCGTCCAGCGAACTGCCGAAATACTGGAACGTGGTCGTGGTCGCCGGATTTTCAAAATCCAGCACCGTCACGCAGTTGATGGCCGGTTTGACGATAATATCGTCTAGGTAGAACGTCAGGTCGCTCGTCGGGCTGACGCCGAAATCGGCGAACAGGGTAATGGTGTTATACAGGTGCCCATTGGCGGGTTGGTTTGGCGCTTCGATGGACGGAAGGCTGATATCGAAGCTGAGTTCCACCCACTGATTGAGGGTCGTAACCGGTTGCGTGAGCACCCAGTTGGGGCCGCCGTCGGGCGAGCCTTCCAGTTTCAACGTGAGGTTACCCGGGTGATCGGTATGAAACTTGATGCATACCTTGCCGCCGTTGATGACGTTCACCGGCATGGTAGGGTTGGGGTTCGAGAACGCGCCCGCCCAGACTTGTGCGCCGGCCGGTTTTTTAAACTCCATCACCTTGGCGCTGGTGTTGATCCCGCTCGGGTTGGGATTTGCGATGCTTGCGGTCAGCTGCCCGTCGAGCGCGCTGCCGAAATACTGAAACGTGGTGGAGGTCGCCGCCGTTTCAAAATCGAGGATAGTCGTTTGCGCGCCCACGATTGCCGTTGCTGCAAACATCCACGCCAAAGTCAAAAGTATAGATCTGGCCATAGTCGGTATAAACTTTTTTAGTTTTAAAATATAATTCGGCACAAAACCGATTTGAAGTGGCAAAATTATGGCTAAACCCTGGCCTTCCCTTTATTTTCCTATACGACACCGTTACACACCGGCAAAAAAAACACTACGACAACAGTACGACAACACTACGACAACCCCTGTAACGGCGCCTGTTTTTCTTACTTTGGATAATATGCTTACTTTAGCGGACGCATACCAGCCATGCACGCAGCACACCTTATATTATTTTTCGCGATCCTCCTGTCGAGCGTCTTGCGCGCGCAACCCGTCAACCTGGGTTTGCCGCCCGTGACGAACTATACCCGGTCGGATTACCGTGCCGGCACCCAAAATTGGGATGCCGCGCAGGATGCCCGCGGCCTGTTGTTTTTTGCCAACAACGAAGGGTTGCTGCAATTTGACGGCACGTATTGGAGTCTTTATCCGATTGCCAACGGCACCTGCGTACGCGCCGTTTGTATCGGATCCGACGGGCGGATCTATGTTGGCGGACAGGGCGAGTTGGGTTATTTTCAACCCGACGGGCAGGGGCGGCTGGGCTATCGCTCCCTATGCGCTTTGCTCGCTCCGTCCGACCGGCGTTTTGAGGATGTCTGGGACATTGTAGCAGACTCCGCCGGCGCGGTTTGGTTTCGGACGGATGATTTCCTCCTCCGCTACCAGGATCAGCGGTTACATACCTACCGGCTGGGGCGCACGATCTCGTTCATGGGGCTGGCAGGGCGCGCGTTATGGGTACAGGACGACGCCGGGCAACTGCATCGTTGGAACGGAACGCGCTTTGAAAACAGCCGAATAGCCGGTACTGCAGGCAGCATCATTACGGCCATGCTGCCCTGGGAAAACGACACGATCTTGGTTGCATATTTAAAACACGGCATTTATGCGTTGGCCGGGAACAGCCTGCAGCCCTGGAAAACGCCGGCAGACGCCTTTTTAAAAGAAAAAAGAATTTATCACGCCGCCTTGCTGCCGGATCGCCGGATCGCGCTGGCGAGCTCGCTGGGCGGCCTGGTCGTACTGGGCGCCGACCGCAGGCCGCTACTACATATTCGAAAAAACAACGGCTTGCAAAACAACAACGTGCTGGCCGTGTGCTGCGATGCGTCCGGCAACCTGTGGCTGGGCCTCGACAATGGCATTGATCTGGTAGAAATCAACGCCCCGTTTTACCGCATTTTGCCCGACGCCGATCTGGAGGGCGCCGCGTATGCCGCCTGTGTGTACGAAAATCGGCTCTACCTGGGCACGTCCAACGGTTTGTATTCCAAACCCTGGCAACCGTATTACGATCCTTTCCAAGACCGCGGTTTTGAACTGGTCCGAGGCAGCACCGGACAGGTGTGGGGGCTGGATATTGCAGATAACACGCTTTTTATGGGGCATCATGAGGGTGCGTTTCGCGTGAAAGGGGAGCAGGCCGGCAACCTGGCGACCGCTGGCGGAACTTGGAGGTATGTCCAATTAAACGATACGATCCTGATCGCCGGCGGGTATGCCGGCCTGGCCGTGTTTCAACGCAAAAAGGGCGGTCCGTGGCAGTACCGATACCCCTTAAAAGGGCTGGACGAATCCTGCCGGATCATGGAACTCGCAGACGACGGCGTCCTTTGGGTATCGCATCCCTACCGCGGCGTATTCAAAGTTACCTATCAGCACCCAAAAGACACCGTGCGCACCCGCTTGTACGGCCGGGCTGACGGCCTGCCTTCCGATTTACTAAACTACGTATTCAAACTCGGGAAACAGATCGTCGTGGCTGCTGACGGCGGTTTATTTCATTACGATAAAGCCTCCGACCGCTTTGTCCATGCCGCGGAACTGGAAAAATGGCTGGATCCCGCCGTCCGCACCCGCCTGTTACGCGCCGATTGGCACGGCAATATCTGGTTTGCGCACGGAGAGGACGTCGGCGTGCTGTGGGTGCGGGACGAGGGCGTCCGAAAACAGGTGCGAAAACAGGTTTTCCCCGAACTGAACGGCCAACTGGTCGGCGGCTTCGAACAAATTCAAATGGTGGACGACCGCCACGTCATGGTGGCCACGCAAAAGGGATTCGTGCACTTGGACTTGCGGCAACTGGCCGGTTTGGATACCCAATTGCGGGTTGCCATTAGCAGCGTGCGGCTCAATGAGCACGGCGACAGCCTGTTGTACGGCGGTTTCCCGACGGATCCGCCGTACAGGCCGGTCTTACCCTACCAACTAAACAGCCTGCGTTTTGCCTTCGGCGCCCTGCCGGTCGGGGGCGGCCGCCCGGTTTTATACAGCGTACTGCTGGAAGGCTTGGACAAAAACTGGTCGGTCTGGAGCGAACAGACGCTGCTCGACTACGCCCACCTGCCGGCCGGGGACTACACCTTCAAGGTGCGCGCCCGCAACAGCGCCGGCGTGGAGAGCCCCATCGCCGCCTTTCGTTTCCGCATTCGGCCGCCCTGGTATGCCGGATTTTGGGCGTACTGCGTGTACGCGCTTGCCGTGATCGCCGGAATCAGCGCCTTGTTTTTTCGCCAGCAGCGGAAATTTGAAAGCGAAAAAGCCGAGCTCGCCTCCGAACACCTGCAGGAAAGTACCGCCCAGCGCCGGAGAATGCAGCAGCACGAACAGGAAATCGTCCGCTTGCAAAATGAAAAACTGGAGTCCGAAGTCCAGCACAAAAACAAGGAACTGGCGCTGGCAACCATGCACCTGGTGCAAAAAGGAGAAATACTGACCAGCCTGCAGGAGGAACTGGACAAAATTTTACAAAAAAAATTGGACGGGTCGGAATTGCGGCAGGAACTGCAGCGGATTTTGCGGCTCTTGCAATACGATGCGCAAATTGCCGACGATTGGGAGCAATTCGCCTACCACTTCGACGCCGTGTACGGCGATTTTTTGAAGCGCCTGCGCGACAAATTCCCGGAGCTAAGCCCCAATGATTACCGGCTTTGCGCCTATTTGCGCATGAACCTGAGCACCAAAGAAATTGCGCACCTGATGAATATTTCCATCCGCGGCGTAGAGGGCGCCCGCTACCGGCTGCGCAAAAAACTGAACCTGCCGAATGAGGATAATTTGGTGGCGTTTTTGATGGAGACGTAGGGCTGCGCGGCCGGCCATGCGGCCGTCCTATTCGCGGGCGATTGGCGGTAAGCGTAATAAACCCATACATGGCGCGTGAAACAAAAAATATTATAACTAGTTAGCCAAACCCCGAAGGGGTGACATTATTCTAGCTCGGTTGGTGTTTTGCCATTAAAACCCCGAAGGGGTGACATTATTATGCCGTTTACGTATTTTTTGGGCTTTCGGAACGGATGTTTTGAAATAATGTCAGCTATTGGATCTCCGGCTAGCCAGTTACAGAATATTTTTTTGGCGCGACTGCACAGGCGCCCGGACATTATTTTAAACTCCATCTAGTACCCACTCCTTCGCCAGCCGAATGCCCGCTTCCAAATGCCCGCGCGCCGGTTCGGACAAGCCCGCGCCCAAATCCCAGTTATAGCCCTGCAGCGCCAAAATCTGCGCCTCCGGCCGGCAATCGTACAAAGTTTGGCACAGAGACAGCACCTCGCCGGGAGCCATTTGGTGCGTAGAAAAATACAAGGCTTCTAGTGGGATACAAGGCTGCAAAGCTGCGCCGCCGGGTACCGGCGCGCGACTGGCGTCCACGAACAAAATCCTCGAAAACCTGCGCGCCAATTCCGCATCCTCCACCATCAACTGATACCGGTATTCCAGCGCGCACACCGCGCCGAATTCGGGCGCCAATGCGTCGAGCAGCGCCCAACCCAGCCCGTCGTCGCCGCGACTTTGATTGCCGATTCCGAGAAGTAATGTGTGCATTTTTTTGATTTGCAGGAGCTTGTCCCGGCAGCAAAAATCGGGTAAAAAATTGATTTTTTGTAAAATCCCGATCGTGCGTGTGTGCATCAAAAAAGACTTTACGCACGAGATTGACTAACCCGCGGCTTCAGCCGGGTAGTCAGGCGCCCTCGGTATGTCCCCCGGCTGAGGCCGCGGGTTAGTCAGGCGCGCAGAAGCTGAAGCCGGGGGCGGGTCTGTGGGTTTTAGCCCACCCCATTCTGCGAATTCCCCGAATTCTGCGGGATTCCCGAATTCTACGCCCCCCCCATTCTGCGGGATACCCCCACCAATTTCCCCGCCGCATCATACACCTCCAATTGCAACGGCATCTGCCCCAGCGCATGCGTAGCGCAGCTCAAACAAGGATCATACGCCCGGATCGCCACTTCCACCTGGTTGAGCATCCCCTCGGTGATCTCCGGCTGCTTATCCAGGATTTTTTGAGCCACCCAGCGCACGGCGCGGTTCATGGCCTCGTTGTTGTGGGTGGTGGAGACGATCAGGTTGCAGCGCAGGATTTTCCCCTTTTCATCCACCTGATAATGGTGCGTAAGCGTGCCCCGCGGCGCCTCGATGATCCCGATGCCTTCCAGCCGGGGGATGCCCTCCCGCTGCAAATCGGTGCTCAGGATTTCCGGGTCGTGGAGCAGATCGCGCATTAGTTCGGCGCAATGCAACATCTCCACCAAGCGGGCCCAGTGGCTGTACATCGTCCGGTTATTGACCCGGCTGCCGTGGAAAGCCGCCAGGTCCTGGCGCGCCTTTTCGGCCAGCGGACTGGGGACGAAATCGCAGACGTTCAGCCGGGCGAGCGGACCCACGCGGTTCCAGCCTGTTTCCCGGCCCAGGGAAGTCAGGTACGGAAATTTCATATACGACCAACGCTCCACCGCTTCGGAGAAATACTGGGCGTAGGTATCCGTCGGGATATCCGCCAGGGTGCGATTACCGTCGGCGTCCACCGCGCGGAGGCGACCGTGGTACAGATCGAGGGCGCCGTCGGGGCGCACCAGGCCGAGATGCCCCGATGGATACGCGGCAAAATCATCCAGCAGCGCGCGGTGTTGTTCGTGGTACGCGCGGATAAAGGCCAGCATCTCCGCCGACCAGTCCACCATCGTATCTACCGACGGGATTTCCACGCCTTGCAGAAAATAATCGCGTTCCTCGGGGGTGAACGTTTTGTACATCCCGCCCGGCACCGCAGCGACGCCGTGAATCCGTTTGCCGGCGATGGCCCGGATGATTTCCTGGCCGAATTTGCGCATCAGAATGCCTTTCCGCGCCAACTCCCGATCCGCCTGAGCCACGGCGACCACGTTGCGTTTTTCCACCGGCGCCTCAAATCCAAACAGCAGATCGGGCGAGGCAAGGTAGAAAAAATGCAACGCGTGCGACTGAAACACTTGTCCGTAGTGCAAGAGTCGGCGGAGTTTTTCCGCTGCGGGCGCTAAATTTTCGGGATCCACGCCGGCAATCTGATCAATCGCCTTGGCGGCGGCGAGGTGGTGGCTGACCGGACAGATGCCGCACAGCCTTTGTACCAGTACCGGCGCTTCCCAGTACGGACGCCCCTGGATGAAGCGCTCAAAACCGCGAAATTCCACGATATGAAAATACGCGCCTTCCACGCGGCCGGCGGCATCCAGGTGAATGCTCACCCGACCGTGGCCTTCCACGCGGGTGACCGGATCAATAATGATTTTTCGTTCCATCTCAGTCGTATTTGAATTCGTGGTACAGTACTTGATTCTGCTCGCCGAATAGCAAGTTGCGGATCACCTTCCAAATATGCTCCGGCGAAGGCGGGCAGCCGGGAATCAGATAGTCAATCCGCACGACCTCGTGGCAGGCATAGACTTTGTCCAGCAGCTTGGGCAGCTCGACGTCGTGGGGGATGGTCGCCTCCGCCGCCGGGGTGGTCGGCGAAAAAAGGTAGGCTTCTTCGAGGCACTCCTGCAGCGACACCGTATTGCGCATCGCCGGCAGGCCGCCCCAGATCGCGCATTCGCCCAAGGCCACCAAGATATCGCAATGTTCCCGGAAAAGCCGCAGGGTATGCACGTTGTCTTCGTTGCAGCATCCGCCCTCGATGATGCCCAGGTTGCAGCGACCGGAAAACTGCTTGATGTCCGTCAGCGGCGATTTGTCCAGGCTGACCAGTTCGATCACGTCCAGCAAATCGGTGTCGAAATCGAGCAGCGACATGTGGCAACCGAAGCAGCCGGCCAGGGAGGCGGTGGCGATGCGTTTTTTGGCTTGCGGCGCGGCGGGGCTTGCGGTCGGCGCAGGCTGGGGCGGCTTTTCGGGCGCCGGATGGTCGGACGCCTGCCGGTCGAAGCGCCGGTCGCCGAACGGTTGGCTTTGATTGACGCCGCGGAGGATGATCGCCCCGGTTGGGCAAAGTTGCATCGCAGCCAGCGCGCCTGCTTCGCTCAGGCGAGCCTCCTGTTCGTAGTCAATCCCGACCACGGTTTCATTACCGCGGTGGAGATAAGCGAACACCCGTTTGCCGTCCTCGGTAAAGACCTCCTCCACGCAGCGGCGGCATTTGATACAGCGGTTGTGTTCCAGCACGATACGCCGGGGCGTATAGTCAATCAGGCGGTCTTCAAACAAGTGCGGAAATCGCGAGCCGGTCATCCCCATTTCGTAGGCGACATGCTGCAGGTCGCAAGCGCCGCTTTTTTCGCAGGCCGGGCAAAAGTGATTGCCTTCGGCAAACATCATTTCCACCAGCGCCTTGCGCAGATCGAGCAAATCGGGCGCGGTGATTTCCACCTCGAGGCCGGCTCGCACTTTTTCCGTACAGGCCACCCCGTGTTTGCCGTGGATGCGGCAGGTGCACACGCGGCAGGTACCGAGGGGCGGGTCGTGGTGCGGGAAATAGCAGAGCGTGGGCAGGAACACCCCGTTTTCGCGGGCGACCTCCACGAGGTTGCGGCCGGCTTCGGCGGTGATCGTCCGGCCGTCCAGGGTAAATTGAATGTATTGCGGGTCGGTTGTCATGCGCTTAATCTTTATCGTGTAGTGTAACTACTTAGCCGGCTCGCTGTCTGGCCCAAAACGTCCCATTTTCCGCCATACTTCGCATTTTTTTTTGACCGTAGCGCTGCTACGGCCTGCAAAAAATCGCTTCGTCTGGCAAAAAATGGATCCTTTTTTGTCTCAGACGCGATCGGCTAAGTAGTTACCGTGTAGTTTTTCGATGGTTGCGTCGTACTCCGCAACGGCGCGGTCGAGGTCGAACGCGCGCGTCAGGTCATCGCCTTCCCGACTGAGTCGGGCGGCGAAGTAATCCGGAAATTGCTCCAGCGCCTGCATTGGCGCGTTGGGCGCCGTTTTGCCCAGGCCGCAGCGGCTGCTTGCGCGCATAAGTTCGCCCCAGTGGCGAATATCGGCAAGATCGGTGGCCTGCGCCAGTCCGCGGTCTAATTTTTCCAGTTTGCGTTGCAGGATAAAATTCCCGGCTCGGCAGGGCGTACACACGCCGCAGGATTCGTGTTTAAAAAAATGGGCGTAATTGAGCAGCGCCTGCAGCAGATCGCGTTTTTGGCTAAAAACCGTAAAAGCGCCCCCACAGCGGAGGGTATCCGGCGCATCGCGCATCGAAATGCGGCGGTGAAACTCGGACGGAGCGATCAACTCGCCGGAGGGGCCGCTCAGTTGGACGAACAGCGGATCTTCCGCGCCGCACAGCGCCAGCAGTTCAGACACCGGCATGCCCCACGGCGCTTCATAGATGCCCGGCCGGGCACAATCGCCGGACACGCTCAGCAGTTTGAAGCCGGGTTCGTCGGGGAGGCCCCGGGATGCGTACGCTTCCAGTCCGAGATCGAGCAGGTGCGCGGCGGCGGCCAGCGTTTCCACATTATGAATGAGGGTGGGTTGTTGCAGATAGCCTTTTTCCACCGGGAAATACCACTTCGTGCGCGGTTCGCCGCGCTTTCCTTCCAGCGATTCCAGGAGCGCCGTTTCTTCGCCGCAGATATAGGCGCCGGCGCCGAGTTGGATTCGGATATCGAAATCGAAGCCCGGCAGTCCGCCGGCGTTTTTGCCCAGCAAGCCCGCCGCGCGGTACTGTTCGATGGCGCGCTGCAGATCCGGCAGCAGCCAAGTGTATTCGCCGCGCAGGTAGAGGATGCCCTGATCGGCGCCGATGGTATAGCCGGCTACCAGCATACCCTCCAATACGGCGTCCGGGTACTGGTGGAGGAGAATGCGGTCTTTGAATGTGCCCGGCTCGCCTTCGTCGGCGTTGCAGACGACATATTTTTGTGCGGAATCGGCCTGTTTGCAGGCGTTCCATTTAATCCAGGCCGGGAAAAACGCACCGCCCCGACCGGACAGGCCAGATTTTTTGATCGTTTCCACCACTGCCTCGGCGCCGACCGCGGCGGCTTGCGCCAGGGCGCGACCGGGCGTGAAGGGGCGGAAGAACACCGTTTGGTCATTTGGGGGCAGGTACCGGATTGATTCCTCCACCCGGTCGCAGATTTCCGCGGGGCGCTTGCCGGATTGCAGTTCCTGCACGATCCGGCGTACTTTTTCCGGCGTCAGGCGGGTGAAAGGGTGAAAATCAATCAGTGCCGCCGGCGCCTGGTCGCTCAGGCCGATACAGGGCGTTCGAAACAGTCCGAATGCGCCGTCGGGGCTCACACCGTTCACCGGCGCGCCCGTGGCTTCCGAGAAAGCCTGCAGCACCGCTTCCGCGCCGGCGTGTTGCGCCACGATGCTGTCGTCCACATAGATGGTGACGGCGCCTGCCGGTTGGCGGTGAAAAAAATGGTAAAAAGAAACCACCCCTTCCAGGTCAATCGCCGAAATATCCAATGCGGCGGCCAGGCTTTGGATATCCTGATCCCGGATATGCCGATGGGTGCGCTGGAGTTCCCAGAGATGATCGAGTAGTTGCGGACGCTGGAGTTCATTCATAGTGTAAGCAGGTGTGGCGCAGGGCAAAGTTCCCTGGATAAGCGCCCGGAAAAATGACGGCGGTCATTGAAGCGCCTGTGGCGGCGCAAAACCGCTTTTGATCCGGGGATTGTCCCCGGTTGTGTATATTTGGAATATTATTATCAATTTTGCCGGATCAAACAGGACAATATTTACGGGTTAAAAATACGCAGGAAGAAAATGATTTTTCGATTTAAACAAGATTGATTGAAAAAAAGTAACGGATTACCCAACCCCGAAGGAATGACCTGATTCTAAATTTGTATTTTACCATTAAAACCCCGAAGGGGTGACCTTATTCTAAACGCACAAGCATGACCATTCGCGTGGGTATACTCGCCAGAGAAGAGGCGGAATGGACGCCTTTTGGCAAGCAAACGGTATTTTTTGAGGAGATGGCCGCGGCCGGCGCCGATCTGCCAGTCAGCCTATTCGTGTTTTCGCCGATGCGCTGGGAGGCGGACAGCGCCGACGTAGCCGGGTATGAATACGCCGAGGGCGTTTGGCAGGAAGCAGTACGACCGATTCCAGACGTGCTCTACGATCGCTTTACGGCAAAAGCGCCCGGCGAAAAAGCGCAATACCTTAAAATAATGGATTTTTTAATCGCCCGAAAAAGCGCGTTCACCACGCCGCCGGAGATGGTTGCTTTGTTGAAAGACAAAGTGGAATTTCATCGTTATTTAGAAACGCGCGGCATTCCCACCCTGCCGGCGACACGGATCGGCGCCTTGACGCCGCAAGAATTGGAGGCATACTGGACGTACCATCCGACGCTGTACATCAAACCGGTCACAGGTTCGAATGGCGCCGGAATTGCGATTTTAGAACTGCAAGGCGACCAAGGGACGCTTCGAATACCCAACCTGCAGCCCATCGAAATCCCCAAAAGCGACTGCTTCGAATACCTGAAAAAGTATTTTGACGGCGCCGAGTACTTCGTGCAGCCCAAAGCGCGCATGATCCGGTACGAAGATAGTCCCTACGATATTCGGGTACTGATTCAAAATCGCGGACAAAACCGATACCAGATCACCGGACAGGGCGTCCGAATCGGCAATCCGGTCACTTGGGTGTCGAATCTCAGCGCGGGAGGCGGCGCCCGCCCCTTGGAGGTCTTGCAGGAAGCCATTGTGCGCTGCGGACTAGATTACGCCGAGCAACTCGCGCAAATGGAAGTAGTTTGCCTGCGCTGCACGCGCCTGCTGCACGAGCAGTTCGGCGATTTTGCCGAAATCGCCTTTGATATTTTACTGACCGAGGATCGCGGGCCGATCGTACTCGAGGCCAATGGCAAACCCGCCCGGCGGATTTTTATCCTGCTCGCCAGAAATTTTCCGGAGGGCTCGGCCAGACACGAGGAGTTTAAAAGCCTGCGCAGGCAAAGCGTGCGAGGGCCGATGGTGTTTATTGCCAATACCTGGCTTGGAAACGAAACGGACTGCTGAGTACGAAACAGTTTTACAGAGCCGCCGCATGCGCGTAACCTATAAAAACCCGTAACTACTTAGCCGGTCGCGTCTGAGACAAAAAAGGATCCATTTTCTGCCAGACGAAGCGATTTTTTGCAGGCCGTAGCAGCGCTACGGTCAAAAAAAATTGCGAAGTATGGCGGAAAATGGGACTTTTTGGGCCAGACAGCGAGCCGGCTAAGTAGTTACAAAAACCCAAAACAACAGCATAGTAATAGTTTTGCTGTCATAAAAACAAAATGATGTACCTTTGACACTTCGGTCAACCGTTTTTTAACCTGAACAAAACGTTACGCTATGCCGGTTAAACCACTCTTCGAGTATCTCTACGATCAATACCGCGAAACGCCGCAGGAACGCGCCTACGGGCACAAAGTGAACGACCAGTGGGTCTTTTACTCTACCCGGGAAATGGTGGATATGGTCAACCGAATCAGCGTGGGTCTGCTGCGCTTGGGGCTGAAGCCCGGCGATAAGGTCGGCACGGTGGTGTACCGCACGCTGCCGGAATGGGTGGCGCTGGATTTCGCCATGCTGCAAATCGGCGTGCTCAACGTCCCGATGTATCCGACCATCGCCGCGCGCGAATACGAGTATATCCTCCACGAAGCCGAGGTGCAATACTGCGTGGTGGGCGATGCGGATCTGTACGACAAAATCAACGCCGCAAAACCCAACGTGCCCGGACTGAAGGAGATTTTCAGTTTTTACGAACACCCCAATGCGCGCAAATGGGACGTGCTCATGGCCGAACCCGGCTGCGACCTGTCGGAGGTGGAACGCCTCAAGGCCGCCGTCCAACTCGACGATGTTTGCACCTATATCTATACCTCCGGCACCACCGGCAACCCGAAGGGCGTGATGCTCAGCCACCGGAATATTTCGTATAATGTCGAGTGCATGCGCGACCTGATCCCGTACAAACCGGGGGACCAACTGCTGAGCTTCCTGCCGGTCAGCCACAGCTTCGAGCGGGCCGTCGTATATGCCATGACCGGCTACGGCCTGAGCGTCCTCTTTACCGGCACCGACAACCTGGGCGGCGAAACGGGAGACCTGCGCACGATCCGCCCGCAACTGTTCACCACGGTGCCGCGCCTGCTGGAAAAAGTCTATGATAAAATCTATGCCAAAGGCTACGAATTGAAAGGCGCTAAACGCGCCATCTTCTTCTGGGCTATGAATCTGGCCGATACCTGGGATTTCGACCAAAAACCCGGCCCCTGGAAAGCGCTGCAATGGCGGATCGCCGACAAACTGGTGTTCTCCAAATGGCGCGAAGCCCTGGGAGGCCGCATCAAGGGCATTATCACCGGCGCCAATGCCTGCCCAGTCAAGATCATGCGCGTGTTCAATGCCGCCGGAATCCCCGTCCGGGAAGGCTACGGACTGACGGAAACGGCGCCGGCTATCTCCTTCAACCACTTCGCCCCCGGCGGCGCTAAACTCGGCACGGTCGGACAGCCCTTCGAAGGAACGGACATCCGGATCGAAGCGCACCCGGAATACGGGGAAGGCGCCGGCGAAATCCTGGCGAAAAGCCCGGGCGTCATGGCCGGTTATTTCAAACAGCCGGAACGAACCGAAGAGGTGATCCGAATCATCAACGGGGAGCGCTGGCTCGCCACCGGCGATGTGGGCCGCCTGATAGAAGGCGCAGACGGCCGGACATTTCTGAAAATTACCGACCGCAAAAAAGAACTGCTCAAAACCAGCGGCGGCAAATACGTGGCGCCCGCGCCGATTGAAACCCTGCTCAAAGAACACTATCTCGTGGAGCAGGCCATGATCGTGGGCGAAAACAGAAACTACGTCTGCGCCCTGATCGTCCCCTCCGAAGACGGATTACGCGAATGGTGCAACCGCCACGAAATTCCCTGGACCAACGTGCGGGAAGCCATCCAACACCCACAGGTGATCGAACGCTTCCAAATGCTGGTGGAACGCATCAATCCGTATTTTGGGAAAATCGAACAAATCAAAAAATTCACCCTCCTGCCCGATCTCTGGGAGCCGACTAAAAAAGACGGCTCGGAAGCGGAACTCACGCCGACGATGAAACTCAAGCGCCGCGTGATCATGGATAAATTTAAACGGGAGGTGGACGCCATGTACGCGCAGTAGCGCGGGGAGGCAGTTTTTTGCGCTTGTCCTGGATTTTTCAAAGAAAAATCCAGGACAAGCGCAAAAACCGGCGATTTATTTGTCTTGTTTTGCAAACACTTTTTTCAACAGCGGGCTGGTGCGCTGATCGACGTTGGCGCGGATGCCCTTTTCTTTTTTCTCTACCAGACTGAACAAGCCCGCGAGCGCCTTCGTCGTCACGTGGTCGTCGAGTTCCGGGTTCGTTTTTTCCACAAGCGGGATTTTATTGTACACCGTCACGGCCTCGCGCCAGTAGGTACGGGCGTTCACTTTGTCGAGGGATTCCTGGATGACCGGTTTGAACTCTGCGTACAGGCTTTTATACGTGCTTTTTTCGAGGTAGCGCGTAGCGGCGTCGGGATTGCCCATGAGGATGTTCATGGCGTCCTGGAAGGTCATTTGTTTGATCGCCTGGACGAAGATCGGTTTTGCTTTTGCGGCGGCGTCCTCCGCCGCGCGGTTCATGCGCTCGGTGAGATCGGCCTCTACGTTGCCGAAGCCCGGCACATTTTTCAATTTAGATACGACCTTTTGGGCTTCTTCCGGCACGAGAATTTTGTACGGACTGCCGAAATACCCGTTTTTAGCGGATAAAAAGTCCACGGCCTCGCCGATCCCGTTATTCAGGGCCTCTTTCAGGCCGCCGCCGATTTCGTCTTGGGTGAGGTCGCCGCCGGCTACTTTTTCAACGGTTTGCTTGGCTTTATCCAGTACTTTTCCGAATTGGGCTTGGGCGGTGTGCATGCCGAGCAACAGCGCCGGCAGCAACAGAAGTGATTTTTTTACCATTTTTGCGTTTGTGTTTGTTTACTTGTAAACGCAAAGATGCGGGTGCGCGCTGAAAGACGGGATCGGATTAAACAATCTTTAACGATTGGTATTTGAAGGTGTTGTGAAAAAAGTATTTCGCCGCCTTCGGCGGCGAAATAAAATGGTGAACAGTTGTCTTTTTTTGATTTTTTTATAAAAAAAATCAAAAAAAGACAACTGTTCAGAATATTATTTTCATTTGAGAAGAGTCAAGAGCCAATCCTTCATAATGACACGGCTCAGCAGTTATCACGACTGCGCATCCACGGCCGCCAGCGCCACCATATCCACGATTTCCCGGACCGACGCGCCGAGTTGAAGCACGTGCACTGGTTTTTTCAAGCCCATAATCAGGGGGCCGATTTTTTCGATGCCGGCCAGTTCCTTTACCAGGTTGTAGGCGATATTCGAGGCGGACAAGTTGGGGAAAATCAGAATGTTGGCGCGTTGATCCTTCAAGTCGCTGAAAGAATAATACTGGCGCATAAGATCCGTATCGAAGGCAAGATGCGCCTGCATTTCCCCTTCCACGATCCAGTCGGGATGTTTTGCTTTCAGGATATGGGTGGCCTCCCGCATTTTCTCCGCATCGCCGTCGCCGGGCACTGAACCGAAATTGGAGTACGTGAGCAGCGCAATGCGAGGCGTCAGGTTGAATTTCTCCGCCTCTCGGGCAGACAATTCGGCGATTTCGACAATTTCTTCCACCGTCGGATTGAAATTGATGGTGGTATCTGCCAGGAAAACGGGGCCGAAGCGGGTCATCAGGATGTACATACCGGCTACCCGGCGCACCCCTTCCCGGGCGCCGATGATGCGCAAGGCCGGGCGGATGGTATCGGGATACTTGCGGCCCAGGCCGCTGATCATCGCATCCGCCTCGCCGGTTTCCACCATCATGGCGCCGAAGTAATTGCGGCGGCGCATTGTAAGCGAGGCCTCCACGCGGATCACCCCTTTGCGCTTGCGTTTTTCATAGTAAATATCGGCATATCGCTCCAGCCGGTCTTTTTCATCCTGGGTGAGGGGGTTGCCCGGGTCAATAATTTCCACGCCGGGGAGTTCGATGAAATTTTCCGCCAGGATTTCCCGGATACGGTCTATGTCGCCGAGCAAGACAGGCGTTGCGATGCCCTCCTCGATGACGATCCGGGCGGCTTTGAGCAGGGAGATATTTTCCGCTTCGGCAAAGACTACGCGTTTGCGTTGCCGGCGCGCTTTGGTTTGCAGCACGCGGGTGAGCGTATTGTCCATCCCGAGGCGTTTGGAGAGTTGCAGGGTGTAGGCATCCCAGTCGGTGATCGGGTGTTGCGCCACGCCGGATTCCATGGCGGCGCGGGCGACGGCCGGCGCGACGGAGGTCAGCAGGCGCGGATCTACCGGTTTGGGAATGATATAATCGCGGCCGTACACCAGATTGGTGGTATTATAGGCCGTATTGACGATATCCGGCACCGGTTTTTTGGCCAGATCGGCCAGGGCGCGCACGGCGGCGAGTTTCATCTCTTCGTTGATCGCCTTGGAGCGCACGTCGAGCGCGCCGCGGAAAATAAAGGGAAATCCGAGCACATTGTTGACCTGGTTGGGGAAATCGGAGCGACCGGTGGCCATTATGATATCTTTACGGGCTGCCGTTGCCTCATCGTAGCTGATCTCCGGCGTAGGGTTTGCCATGGCAAACACAATGCAATCGGGCGCCATGCTTTGCACCATCTCCCGATTGAGGATATTCCCCTTGGAAAGTCCGACAAATACGTCCGCGCCGACCAGCGCCTCTGCCAGGGTCGTACCGGCCGGTTTGCTGTCGTTGACGAACTCCATTTTCTTGCCGTCGAGGTTGTTGCGCGAGGAATGCAGCAGACCCTTGCTGTCGAACATAAAAATATGCTCTTTCCGGGCGCCGAGCGCACAGTACAGGCGGGTGCAGGAAATCGCGGAAGCGCCGGCGCCGTTGACCACGATTTTTACTTTATCAATATCCTTATTTACCAGTTCGAGGGCATTGAGCAACGCGGCGGCGCTGATAATCGCCGTGCCGTGCTGATCGTCGTGCATCACCGGAATATTAAGTTCCTTTTTCAGCCGCTCTTCGATCTCAAAGCATTCCGGCGCAGAAATATCCTCAAGGTTGACGCCGCCAAAGGTGGGTTCCAGAATTTTGACCGTCCGGACAAACTCGTCCACGTCCTTGGTATCCAGTTCGATATCGAACACGTCAATATCTGCGTAGATTTTGAACAACAAGCCTTTGCCCTCCATGACCGGTTTGCTGGCTGCCGCGCCGATATCGCCCAAGCCGAGTACGGCCGTCCCGTTGCTGATGACCGCCACGAGGTTGCCTTTGGCCGTGTATTTATAAACGTCTTCAGGATTGTCGGCAATGGCCAGGCAGGGCTCCGCAACGCCGGGCGAATACGCCAGCGAAAGATCGCGCTGGTTGGCGGTTTCTTTGGAGGGGATCACCTCGATTTTTCCAGGCCGCCCTTTGGCGTGGTAATGCAGGGCTTCTTCTTTGAAATTTCTTTGCTTTTGCATGTTTGTCGGTTTTATCCGGCGCGAAAGTAAAGAGTATGGATTGATTTTTTTATTCGACGTTGCGAAGAGTTACCTTTGCCTGACAATTTCAAGTCCCAAACCTGCTCGTACTTCTTATGGACGCATATATTATTGACGGAATTCGGACGCCCATCGGCGCCTTCGCGGGCGCCCTCGCGCCGGTGCGCACGGACGACCTCGGCGCACACGTACTCAAAGCCCTGGTGGAAAGACACCCGGAAATCCCGCTGGACGCCTACGACGACGTCATCCTGGGCTGCGCCAACCAGGCGGGCGAGGACAATCGCAACGCGGCGCGGATGTGCCTGCTTTTGGCCGGACTGCCCTGGACGGTACCCGGCGAGACGGTCAACCGCCTCTGCGCCTCCGGCCTGTCCGCCGCCGTCCAAGCCGCCCGGGCGATCCGGGCCGGCGACGGCGATTTGTTTATCAGCGCCGGTCTGGAACACATGACCCGAGGCCCCTGGGTGATTTCCAAAACCGCCAAACCCTTCGGAAACGACGCCCAAATGTACGACAGCAGCTTCGGCTGGCGCTTCATCAACCCCCGCATGGAAGCCCTCTACGGCGTGGAAGCCATGGGAAAAACAGCCGAAAACCTGGCGGAAGCATTCGGCATCAGCCGGGAAGACCAGGACGCCTTCGCCCTGTGGTCGCAGCAAAAAGCCGCCCGCGCCCGGCAAAACGGCCGACTGGCGCTGGAGATCACCCCCGTGCCCATTCCGCAACGCAAAGGCGATCCGGTGCTGTTTGAACAGGATGAATTTCTGAAGCCCGATACTACGCTGGAAGCATTGGCGAAACTCAAACCCGCTTTCCAGAAAAACGGCTCCGTCACCGCCGGAAACGCCTCCGGACTCAACGACGGCGCAGCCGCCCTGATCCTCGCTTCCGACAAAGCCGTGGCGCAATACGGCCTCCAACCCCTCGCCCGCATCCGGAGTTCGGCCGTCACCGGCGTGGAACCGCGCATCATGGGCATCGGGCCGGTCAGCGCGACCCGGAAAGCCCTGGAAAAAGCCGGACTCCAACTGGCCGACGTGGATCTCATCGAACTGAATGAGGCCTTCGCCGCGCAAAGCCTGGCCGTCACCCGGAGCCTGGGACTAGCCGACGACGATCCGCGCATCAACCCCAACGGCGGCGCGATCGCGCTGGGACACCCGCTCGGCATGTCGGGCGCGCGTATCCTGCTCTCCGCCGCCCTCGAACTGCAACAACAGCAAAAACGCTATGCGCTGGTAACCATGTGCGTGGGCGTCGGCCAGGGATACGCCGCCCTGATCGAGCGGGTATAGCGTTACCCTCCACACCTTCTACCCGTTCGACTATGCAAAACCGTCTTTCCCTCTTCGCAGTCCTCGCCGGCGCCTTGCTCATCCTTTGGGGCGGCCTGTTTTTTTACCCTAAATGGAAAATGGCGGGCACGGAAGCCACGATTGGCTGGGACGTGTCAGGTTATTACGCTTATTTGCCGGCGGCGTTTATTTACCACGACTTGGAAAAGGCGACTTTTCTGGATACGATTATTCCAAAATACCAGCCTACGCCCGGAAAGATGCAGGGTTTCTGGCATTGGTCGGGCGCCTACATCATGAAATACTCCATGGGGCAGGCGCTGCAATTTTTACCCTGGTTTGCCCTTGCGCACACGGTAGCGGCGCCGCTGGGCTATCCGGCCGACGGCTACTCGCTGCCGTACCAGGCGGCGATCAGCTGGGGCAGCCTGCTGATTGCGCTGCTGGGACTTTGGGTGGCCCGGCGCAATCTGCTGTTGTTCTTTTCGGATCGGGCTACGGCCGCCGCGCTGGCCCTACTGGTATTTGGCACGAACTACCTCAATTATACGGCCATTGACCACGCCATGACCCACAACTGGCTGTTTGCCTGCTACAGTATGCTGATTTACGCCGTTATCCGCTTTTACCGGAAGCCGGGTTTCGGCTGGGCGGCGGCCATCGGGATCCTGCTGGGCTGGGCGGCGCTCACGCGCCCCAGCGAACTGGTCGCCTGCGCGCTGCCGGTGTTGTGGGGCGTCGCGGATCGCGAAGGACTGCGCGCGCGGGCCGCGCTGATCGCCCGGCATTGGCCTAAATACCTGTTGGCAGGCGCGCTGATGGCGGCCATCGGATTTTTGCAACTGGCATATTGGAAATCTTACGGCAAAGAATGGACGATTTACTCGTATGAAGATCAAGGCTTTGACTGGACGACCCCGCATGTGGCCGATGTTTTGTTCAGTTTTAAAGCCGGCTGGCTGATTTACTCCCCGCTGATGGTGTTTGCACTCATCGGTTTATTTTTTTTATATAAAAAACAGCGATCGCTCTTTCCGACGGTGCTCCTGTTTTCCCTGCTGAACCTGTACGTGGTGAGCGCCTGGAGTATCTGGTGGTACGGCGGCGGCCTGGGCATGCGCGCCCTGGTGCAGAGTTATGCGGTGTGGCTGTTTCCGTTGGCTGCGTTTATGGAATGGGTTGTCGGGAAAAACGGGCGACTGGCTGCCTTCTCGCCGGTGCTGGCAGCGGGCATTTGGCTCAATTTGTGGTGGACTCGGGAGGCGCATGCGGGCCGCGGCGCGTTCGTGTCCGAACAAATGACCCAGGCCTTTTTCCTGCAGGTCGTCGGTCGCAACCACTTCGACCGCACATGGCTCAAATTGCTGGACGCCGCGGAGATATTCCCGGCTGAAACCCGGCGAAACGTACAGGTAATCTACACCCGTGATTTTGAGCCGGATTCCGTCGGGGTCACCCGCGAGCGCCCGATTGAAGGCGCCCAGTCGCTGCTGCTGAGTCGGGAAACGCAATTTTCGCCGGAATATACCCTGCCGTCAATGCGCGCCGGAAGCGGCTGGTTGCGCGCGTCGGTTACGTTTGCCTGCGCGCCCAAGGAATGGGAATGGTGGCGGATGACGCAACTGATCGTGAAATTTTACGACCGGGATCGGGTGGTGAAAGAGGCGATGATTCGCCTGCAACGGCATGCCGACGGCGAGGAAATTCGCACCGCCTTTTTGGATACCCGGATTCCCGATCAGCCTTTTGATCGGGCGGTAATCCTGTTCTGGAATGCGGACAGTGACAAGCAAATCCGTTTGGATGCGCTGCGCGTCGAGACCTTTGAGTAAAAGTTACTATTAAACTGAACCCCGAAGGGGTGACATTATTCTATATCGGTTGGCGGGTTGCCGTTGAAACCCCGAAGGGGTGACATTATTCTATATCGGTTGGCGGGTTGCCGTTGAAACCCCGAAGGGGTGACATTATTCTAGCTCGGTTGGCGTATTGATGTTAAAACCCCGAAGGGGTGACATTATTCTATATCGGTTGGTTTTTGCCTACCGGACAAACAACCGCTATTCCACCTTCACCACGCTGTTCGTCAGCACCTCCTCATAATACTGCTCGTACAGCGGCAGCACTTGGTGAATATCGAAGCGGCGAGCCTGTTCGAGGGCGTTTTGGCGGAATTGTTGCAGCAGCGCATCGTCTTGTAACAGCCGGATCCCGTTAGCGGCCATTTCCTCGATATTGCCCGGTTCGGAGAGGAAACCCGTCTGCCCCTGGATATTTACTTCCGGCAAGCCGCCGCTGTTGGAGGAAATCACCGGCACCTCGCAAGCCATGGCCTCGAGTGCGGCCAGGCCGAAACTTTCGTTTTCGGAGGGAATGACAAAAAGATCGCAAATAGCGAGTAATTCCTCGATCGCATCCTGTTTTCCAAGGAAGCGCACATCCTGGCAGATATCCAGATCCCTGCAAAGGCGTTCTGCATTGGGGCGCTCCGGGCCGTCGCCGATCATCAGGAGTTTGGAGGGCACCTGCTCGTGGATTTTTTGGAAAATGTAAATCACGTCCTCTACCCTTTTCACCCGGCGAAAATTTGAGGTATGCGCGATGATGCGCTCGCCGTCCGGCGCGAGTATTTTTTTAAAATGCTCTTTATTGGTTTTTCTAAAACGTTCGAAATCAATGAAATTGTAAATCACCCGAATATCGCGCTGGATTTTAAACTGCCGCCGGGTTTCCTGCTTCAGGTTTTGCGATACGGTGGTGACGCCGTCGCTTTTATTGATACTAAACTCCACCACAGGCGCGAAGGTGCGGTTGTTCCCTACCAGGGTAATGTCCGTGCCGTGCAAGGTGGTCACAACCGGCAAATAGCGGCCTTCCTGGAGCAGGATTTTTTTGGCCATATAGGCCACCGCGGCGTGCGGAATCGCGTAGTGCACGTGCAGAATGTCCAGATTCTGATATTTTACCACGTCCACAATGGTAGAGGCCAGCGCCGTATCATACGGCGGGTATTCGAAGAGCGGGTAATCGTCACTGTCCACCTCATGGTAGAACACATTTTCGTGAAAATGCGCCAGGCGCACCGGACGGCGGTAGGTGATGAAATGCACCTCGTGCCCGCGGCGGGCAAGACCCAAGCCGAGTTCCGTGGCCACTACGCCTGAACCGCCGTAGGTAGGATAGCAGACAATGCCGATTTTCATAGTGCAGGGTTTTTGCCCGGTGTAAGAAAATAGGTAACTACTTAGCCGGTCGCGTCTGAGACAAAAAAGGATCCATTTTTTGCCAGACGAAGCGATTTTTTGCAGGCCGTAGCAGCGCTACGGTCAAAAAAAATTGCGAAGTATGGCGGAGAATGGGACTTTTGGGGCCAGATAGCGAGCCGGCTAAGTAGTTACGAAAATAGAACTTAAACAAAACGAACGAAAATAGGTTTTGAAAAGAGGTTTCCCATCTATGACGATTCGGTTAGTTCTCGGCGATCAGTTGCACATTGGCCATTCCTGGTATCAGGAACGCCGGGACGATGTGGTGTACGTACTCATGGAGCTGCGTTCGGAGACCGATTACGCGCGGCACCACATTCAGAAAGTAATCGGATTTTTTCTGGCCATGCGGCATTTCGCCGAGGCGCTTCAAACAGCCGGGCATCGGGTGCATTATCTTCGATTGGACGATCCGGCCAACCGGCAAAACCTGGAAGAGAACCTCGAACGGCTGTTGCACGACTACGGCGCAGCGCATTTTGAATACCTGCTGCCGGATGAGTGGCGGCTGGACGAGGCTTTGCGCGCCTTTTGTCAGCGATTGGCGGGCGTTTCCTGGGCGGTACGGGACACCGAACATTTTTTGGCGGATCGCGCGGCGGTGCAGCGGCAGTTTGCCGGGAAAAAGACCTACCTTATGGAGGCTTTTTACCGAAAAATGCGGGAAAAATACCAGATCCTGCTGGAGCCGGACGGCAAAACACCGCTTTTCGGCCGCTGGAATTTCGATGCGGAAAACCGCAAAAAACTGCCGAAACAGGTGGCTATTCCACCGGCAAGCCCATTTTTTCGAGACGTCACCGAGTTGGCCGATCTAATCCGAAACGCCGGTGTGGAAACGATCGGACGCGTGGATGCCCGCCGGTTCGACTGGCCGGTGACCCGCGAAGAAAATCTCCGGTTGTTACAAGATTTTCTGCGCTTTCGCCTGGGGCATTTCGGCGATTACCAGGACGCCATGACCGGGCGCGACTGGCTCTTGTTTCATTCCAGGCTTTCTTTTGCCTTGAATATAAAACTATTGCACCCCCTGGAGGTCGTGGAGGCCGCCGTGGCCTACTGGCGCCAACGCCAGGATGTCATTCCGTATGCTTCCCTCGAAGGCTTCGTTCGGCAGATTATCGGCTGGCGAGAGTATATGCGGGGCATTTACTGGGCGGAAATGCCGGCCTATCGCTCGATGAATTATTTTGAGCACGAGGCGGCGCTGCCGGATTGGTACTGGACGGGGGATACCGACCTGGCCTGCCTGCGCCAGGCCATCGGGCAGAGCCTCGACCGGGCATACGCGCATCATATTCAGCGCCTGATGCTGACCGGCAATTTTGCCTTGCTGCTGGGCGTCCACCCCGACGAAGTGGACGCCTGGTACCTGGGCATCTATATGGACGCCGTGGAGTGGGTGGAAATTACCAACACCCGGGGCATGAGCCAGTTTGCCGACGGCGGCATCGTCGGGACAAAACCTTACGTGTCTAGCGCAAACTATATCCACAAAATGAGCGATCACTGCGCCGGCTGCCGCTACGACCGCAGCCTGCGCCACGGCCCTAATGCCTGCCCGTTCAACAGCCTGTACTGGGATTTTCACCACCGCCACCGCGAAAAACTGGAGCGCAATCCCCGCATCGGCATGGTGTATAAGGTCTGGGACGCGATGGACGCTACGGAGCGGCAACAAACGCTGGACGCGGCGGCGGCGATCAAACGCCGATATGCCCGGACGCCGCACTAGTGCGGCGCTTTATTGCACTTGGCGAAGAAACAAAAAACACCTTGGGGGTGTGTCACAAGTATTTCGCCGCCTCCGGCGGCGAAATAAAATAATGTTTTACCGCCTGTTTTTTTGCTTAAAGGATCGTTCACGAACTTATAATACCCCCCTTATTTTTAACCGACCACCTTCTTCCGATCAGCGCACGCCCTTATCCTTTCCACACCGGCCATCTTCCCGGAGTTGCCGGCGCGCCGGCGCTTTCCAGGTCGCTTTCGATGGCGCTTGCTTCGCGGGCGACGGCTTTGAGTTCTTCCAGCAATGGGCCGAACTGTTTGGAGGCAATGCGGTAGGTTTCCCGAAGCGTTTCGGTCGGCGCGGCGGTGCTGTTCCACATAGCATATTCCAGCAGGCCGAGGCGGCCGTTGAGTGCCGGCGGCGTTTCGAATTCCCGGCGGGACAGCGTGGCGTCGCCATTGAGTTGAATGGCGAGTGCGTTGAGGCGGGCGTTCAGATCGTGGGTTCTTTTCAGCAAGGCTTGTGGCGGGGCGGGCAAATCCAGCAGCGCTTGTTGGAAATGCCCCAGCTTGCCGACCAGTTCCGAGCGGATATAATTAGCGGCGCTGACCGCCTTCCGCAGATCGGCTACCTGCTGACAAAAATCGAGATACGCTTGCTTGTCCGTTGCCGGCAGCGTGGCATTGTTGAGCGATTTGGCGGTGAAGCGGACAGGGCCGGCCAGGGGGCTCAGCACGCCGTCTTCGTATTTATAGAGCGCGACATTGTACGCGCCGGGCAACGCCAAGTGGCCTTTATCGCCATCGCCGAAAAGTTGATCAGGTGTGGGCGTATAGCGGCCGGTGACCGGCGAGGCGGTGTTGTAGCGAAAATCCCAGACCAGGCGTTTCAGGCCTTTGGTCGCGGAAGTTTTGATATGGCGCACCACATCGCCCGATTCGTCGGTGACGGTGAAGAGCAGGTAGGGCTCCTGTTGTTCATCCTCCAGGCGCAATTGTTCGGCAGACGGATAGTACACCGTTTCTTTTTTGTCTGCCCGGGTCTTTTCCGCCTCCTGGCGTTTGGTTTTGAGCGTTTTAATATCGTCCTTGAGCCAGTAGGTGAACACCGCGCCGACGGGCGGGTTTGGCGCGGCGTAGTAGCTGCTGCCCAAATGGCCTTTATCGCGCAAGCCCAGCGGTTTGGAGGGGATAAACATCCAGGCGTCTTTTACGGAAAAGAGCTGCGCTTCCTTTTCGAAGGTGGCCTGGGAGAGGTTGCGCAGCGGCGAATAGTCGTCGAGGATATAAAATCCGCGGCCGAAAGTAGCCAACACCAAGTCATTTTCGCGGCGTTGGATATCCAGGTCGCGCACGGCGATGGTGGGCAGGCCGTTTTTGAGTTGAATCCAGTTTTCGCCGGCGTCAGGACTGAAGAACAGGCCGAATTCCGTCCCGCAGAACAACAGATTGAAGTCCAGATGGTCTTCCGCGATCGTATAGACGCTGCCGCGCTCGGGCAGGGTTGCGCTGATAGATTTCCAGGATTTTCCGCCGTCGGTAGTTTTCAGCAGGTAGGGTTTGAAATCACCGTATCGGTGGTGATTAAAGCAGACGTAGGCGGTATTAATATCTTTTTGAGAAGCGATGACCTGGTGAACGTACGAGTTTTGCGGTACGCCGGGCAGGTTGTCCATTTTTTCCCAGTTCCGGCCGCCGTCGCGCGTCACCCAGAGCAGCCCGTCGTCGGTACCGACCCAGAGGATTTTTTCATCCAGGCTGCTTTCGGCGATGCTGGTAGTTTGGCCGTAGATATCGGTGGAACCGTTTTTAGCGATTGCGTCCACGCTCCAGACCTTCCCCATCACTTCGAGTTTATTGCGGTCTATGCCTCGGGAGAGGTCGGGGCTGATGGCGCGCCAGGAATTGCCTCGATCGTCGGTGCGGAACACTTTATTTGCGCCGAAGTAGAGGCGGGTCGGGGCGTGCGCGGAGAGGGTGAGCGGGGCGTCCCAGTTCCAGCGCAGGGCGGGTTCGTTTTCACCCTCCTGCGGTTTGATGGGCAGGTATTCGCCGCTTTTGCGGTCGAAGCGCACGAGGCCGCCGTACTGGCTTTGGGCGTAGATGATATCCGGGTTGAGGGGGTCCACTTGCGTTTCGAAGCCGTCGCCGGTGGAGGTGACATACCAGTCGGCATTTGAAATACCGTTCTCGCTGATGGTACGGCTGGGGCCGCCGAGGCTCAGGTTATCCTGCGTGCCGCCGTGGACGTGGTAGAAAGGGAGCCCGTTGTCGGTGGACACCTTGTAGAATTGCGTGACGGGCAGGTTGTGTTTATACTCCCAGGTTTTGGCGAAATCCCAGGTTTCATAGATCCCGCCGTCACAGCCCACCCGGAGGTGGTTGGTGTTATGGGGGTCTATCCAGATACAGTGGTTATCAATGTGTTTATTGATTTCGCCGAGATTGCGGACTGTTCGGCCGCCATCGTCGCTGACTTTATAGTACGTATCCGTGATAAAGATGCGATCCGGGTTTTTGGGGTCGCAGTTGAGTTCCTGGTAATAGTTGCCGCTGGTAAACGTGCCGCTCATTTTTTCCCAGCCGGCGCCGCGGTCGGTAGAGCGGTAGATCCCGGCTTTTTTGGGATCTGCTTCTACCACGGCATAGACATAGTCCGGGTTTACGGGCGACACGTCTATGCCGATCCGGCCCAGTTCGCCGCCGGGCAATCCACCGCTCAGTTTACTCCAGGTCGCCCCGCCGTCGGCGCTTTTAAACAGCGCGGATTCCGGGCCGCCGCCGATATATGTGAACACCTTTCGTTGGCGTTGGTGGAACGCGGCATAGAGCACTTTCGGGTCGCGGGGATCCATCACCAAGTTGTTGCAGCCGGTGTACGGGCTGACCGATTTAACGCAGGTCCAGGTTTCGCCGCCGTCCGTGCTTTTATAGACGCCGCGATCGCCGCCATCGCTCCAGACCGGGCCGTAAGCGGCCACGTACACCGTATTGGGGTTTGTGGGATCAACCACCACATTGGCGATATGCTCCGAGTTTTTCAGCCCCTTATTTTTCCAGGTCTTGCCGCCGTCTTCGCTTTTATACACGCCGTCGCCGTAGGCAACCGATCGTTGGTTGTTGTTTTCGCCGGATCCCACCCACACCACATTCGGGTTGGTGGGGTCGAGCGTTACGCAGCCGATGGAATAAGAACCTTGCGCGTCGAAAATGGGCGTCCAAGTGACGCCGGCATTCACCGTTTTCCACACGCCGCCGGAGGAGGAGGCTACATAATAGACCGCCGGATTGCGCGGATCGGTTGCGAAATCGCTAATCCTGCCGGAAGTAACCGCCGGGCCGATGCTGCGGAAGGACAGGCCGCCGTAGGTGGCCGGATTCAGCCAGGCCGGCTTTTCGGATTCGTTCTTTTTCGGGGCGTCCTCCTTTTTTTGAGCGAACAGGGAGATTTGGAGCAGGAGCAATACGCTCAGGGTAGCGATCAGGTTGCGCGTGCGCATAATGATAAAGCGGTTGTTCGTTTTGAAAAATAGTAAAGCCGCCTCCGGCGGCAACACAAAATAAGCAATACATGTGCCGTCGCCTGGTTTTTTAAAAAAAAACCAGGCGACGGCACATGTATTTAGCGCAGGCAAAGCCTTTATTGTTTCCCTTTTACCGCGGCCATATCCAGTCGGATCATATCCTTCAGAATCAGCACGGTTTCGAAGAGTTGAATATCCTTTTTGCGTTCCTTGAGCCAGCTGTCGTTGCGCGCTGCGCGGGAGGTATCGGCCTGGATTTGCGGCAAATCCGCCGCCAGGTTTTCGATGCGGAACCCATCCACCGGCTTGAACATATCGTCGTATTTTTTGGCTTCCTCCTCTTGTCTTTTATCCCACTGGCGGTATTTTTCAGCCTGCAGCGGGTACTGTGTTTGGTCGCGTTGTTTGCGCAGGCGCATGGCGTTATCTGCTACGCGTTGGAACGTCGTATCGGCTTTCACGCGGGTGGCGCTGTTTGTTTTGAGCGTTTTCATATCGGGGATGCGATACGTATTTTGGTTGTACGACGCCGGTTCGATCGTATTGGATTGGAGCGGAAAATCGTTTTCCCGTTCGCCCAGTTCCATGAGGTTGTAGGAGTCCGGCAGGACGATATCCGGCGTCACCCCGTCGAGCTGGGTCGTTTTTCCGGAAATCCGGTAGAATTTTTGCACCGTAAGTTTCATTTCGCCGAGCGGCTTCACCGATTCCATGGCGGTGGCGTTGTCCAGGTCGAAGAAGCGCTGCACCGTGCCTTTCCCGTAGGTTCCGGCAGCGCCCACGATCAGGGCGCGGCCATAGTCTTGCATAGCGGCGGCCAGGATTTCGGAGGCCGAGGCGCTGAATCCGTTGACCATCACGACCAGCGGGCCGCCCCACTGCACCCGGGCGTCGTAGTCCTCCATAATTTCCGGTTTCCGGCTGCGGCTTTTCACCTGCACGACGGGGCCTTGCTCGATGAACAGGCCCGACATTTGCACCACATCGCGCAGCGATCCGCCGCCGTTGTTGCGCAGGTCGAGGATAATTCCCTGGACGTTTTCCGCCTTGAGTTTTTCGACCTCTTTGGCGACGTCCGCGGCGCAGGACGTTGCGCCCTGCGGAGTGAAGTCGGCATAAAACTTCGGCAAGTAGATATAGCCGATCTTGTCATTATCGGCGCCCGAGCGGAGGATCAGCGATTTAGCCAGTCCTTCTTCCATGATGACTACATCGCGAACGATCGTGATTTCCTTGACCTGGCCGTCGGTTTTTTGAACGGCGAGCCGCACGCGGGAGCCTTTCGGGCCGCGGATTTTTGACACCACGTCGTCAATTTCCCAGCCCATAATATCTTCGAATTCGCCATCGCCCTGCGCGACCTTCAGGATGACGTCCTTTGCCTGCAATTCGCCTTGGTTCCAGGCCGGGCCGCCCGGCACAATTTCGGTAGCGGTTGTTTTTTCCCCGTCGCTTTGGAGGCGGGCGCCGATGCCCTCCAGTTTGCCCGACATATTGATGTCGAAATTTTCTTTCTCTTTAGGCGAGAAATAGCCCGTATGCGGATCGAACACATTGGTGAGCGCGTTCAGGTAGGCCTCCAGGCGCTTAGGGCGGTCGGCTTTTTTGAGGCGTTTAAACAGGCGGTCATAGGATTCCAGCACCTTTTTCCGGGCGTCTGCTTCTAGTTCTTCGAAGGATTTTTTCGTATCCTTGAATTCCGGTTTTTCTTGTTTTTGCTGTTCTTCCGTCACGCGGGAGAGCACCTCGTATTTCATCCAGCGTTCCCAGCGCAGGCGCAATTCGGCGTCGTCCTTTGCCCAGTCGAGTTTATCGCCGTCGGCCTCCAGGATATCATTGGCGGAGAAATCCAGCGGGCGGCTCAGGATATCCTGATACCAGGCCTGCGTTTTTTGAATCGCCTGGTTATAGCGCTCGTCCGAGAGGTTAAAAAATTCGAAAGTGCCGGCGTTTGCCTGGTCGTCGAGCAGGAGTTCATGCTGCTTGAACAGTTCAAAATCGGCGCGGTTGAAGAAGCGTTTGCCCGCGTCCAGGTCTTTAATATACAGTGCGAACACGTCTTTCGAGAATGCGTCGTTGACTTCGCGGGGTTGGAAGTGCAGGCGGTTGAGGCCTTCCAGGATTGCGCGCACCAGCACCGCTTCCTTTTGCGGGTTAGGTTCCGGGCCGCCGAAGGGAGAGAATCCCTTTACGAGGAAGCCGATACCCAGCAGACCCAGGAAAGAGAATAACAAGATCGAAGTTGTGCGTTTCATTTCCGGATTTTGTTTGCCGGCGCCGTTTGCGCCGTCCTGATCAAAAGAATACATCATAAGTAGGAGGGAAGATTTGCATTTTGACGCGCTTGGCCGCTTGCGGTTGCGCTGAACATGTAACGCAGAAATTGGGGTGTAAGTACGCTAATATTAGGGTGTTGGGATATTTTTTTCTACAAACGTCCGGCTTTAGCAGTCGAATGGTCGGCGGGCATAGGCGGTATCGTCTGAAAAACCCGAAAATCGGGTTTTTCAGACGATTATTCAAAGTTTTAGCAGGTTCATACTATACGACAGCGAGATCCCGGTAAGCGTAATTTGGCCGTTGCAGAAGGCCGGGTTGTTACAGCCCCGGTTGTAGAGGTTGTCAATATTGGCGAGGCCCATACTGGCGCGGATGCCGAGTTTGCCCTCGACGTCCTTTTTGCCGAAGTTGAGTTTACAATTCAAGCCGGCGAGCAGGCCGATATCCGTTTTTTTAAAATCGTTGTTGGCGTCGAACAGTTGATTATCGCCGCCGGGCAATTCGTCGCCGTTGGTGCGGTTGAAGAGCAGGCGCGCGATATACGGGCCGGCGAAGGCGGAAATCCGGCCGCCGCGGCGGAAGGTCAGTTCGGGATATACGCCCAGTCCGAGCCAGGTTTGGCCGTACACCACATCCCGGAAATAGGTAATGACCGTATCGCCGCCGGTGGCGGTTTTTTCGACCAGCGCGAAGGTATCCGCCTGGGCGCCCACCCGCCTGTGGAGGAGTCCGATATCCACATTGAGCGTCAGGTAGCCGCCGTTGCCGCGGAAGCCGAGCACGGTGCCGATTTCCCAGCCTGGTTGAGCGTTAAACCGGGGTTTTTCGAGAAAATTGCCGGTTTTGTTCATTGTGAACACATTGGCGCCGAGGCGCGCGCGGAACTCCACCGCGTTCGGGGTAAATTCCCGTTCGAATACGAACTCCTGCGTGACCGTGCGGGCGCCGCGTTTCCCTTCCGTATTTACCTGCAACTCCCGATTGCCCAGCAGTTGGTAGCGAATTTTTTGGGGGTCGTCGTGGTCGGGGTTTTCAAATACATAGCCGTCGAAATCCGCACTGGTCAGATTATAGGCGACCGGTTCGTTTTTATTCTGACCGCGCACGGTCACGATGTAGCGGATCGTATCTGCGCGGCGTTCCAGCCGCATGGTTTCGAGCGTCACGGTATCCCCGTCTTCGAGGCGGATTCGCACGTGGCGGCCGGTCAGGGTGCTATCGTCGGCTACCGACCAGATTTCCAGTCGGTCGCCCCGGTCAGTGGGCATGAACCACACCCCGTCCAAGCCTTTGAGTTCGCGAAAAATGATATTGGCGTCCGCAATTTGGGCTTGCAGGCAAAAAGGCGCGATGGCCAGCATCGAACATGCGATGAATACGCGTATGGGAGTCATGTGTATATTTTTAAAGCGCAAAAAAACGAATTTACACCTGTATATGCAGCTCCACAGACCGGGTAAAAGTGTTTTTTAGCGTCAATTTCAGGAATAGATGCAACCTGATCCGGATCGGGTTGTCTATAATTGCGTGTTTTATGCAGCCGCAAGGCGATCCTCGGGGCTGCAACGCGCGCAAAGAGCACATTATACAATGGATGCCACACAAACGCACCGCGACCTCATCGAAGGCTGCAAAGAAGGCAAACGCGACGCGCAGTCCGAATTGTACCGGCTGTATTCCAGAGCCATGTTCAACACGGCGCTGCGGATGGTGCAAAACACGCACGATGCGGAGGATTTGCTGCAAAGCGTCTTTATTGAGGTGTTTACAAAAATAGACGCCTTCCGATACGAAAGCAGCATCGGCGCCTGGATCAAGCGGATCACGGTGAATAAATGCATCAATTTTCTCCGAAGCCGACGCCCCGGTTTCGAGGAATTGCCGCCTGCCGGCCCCGAAACCGCCGGAGCAAACCCGGATTCGGAAGCGGAACCAGCATTCACGGTGGAGCGAATCAACCGCGCCATCGCCGACCTGCCGGAAGGCTATCGCGTGGTGTTCTCACTCTACGCCGTCGAAGGATACGACCACGAGGAAATCAGTCAAATTCTCGGCATCGCCGAGGCGACCTCTAAATCGCAGTACAGCCGCGCAAAAGCCAAACTGCGCGAAATGCTTCGATAAATATTTGCTTAGGTTTTATTATTCGGCTTAAATTAAAAATTTTATTCTTTTTTTTATTTATTTTAAAGTTTAATATTTTTTATAAAAATAAAAATCTCTTTTAAAGTATAAAATAAAAATCCGCCCAGGCGCTCATTTTTCAGCCAGTCCGTCTATGTCAGATCCTATCCAACGCTACATCCAAAGCCGCCGCGCCGAATTCGACGCCGCCCAACCCGACCCTGCCTGCTGGGACTCGGTGGAAAAGGCGCTGCAGCGCCGGCAGGACGCCGATGCGCTGGAGCGCTTCCTGCTCGATCACCGCTTGCTGCTGGACGCCGCCGAGCCGCCCGCAACGGTGTGGAACCGCCTGGCGGCGCAACTGGCGCCGACGGCGACCGACCCGCTGGAGGACTACCTCTTGCAAAATCGCGGCGATCTGGACGCCGCGCTGCCGAGCGGAACGATCTGGCGCCGGATTGAAGCAGCATTGCCGACCGCAAAACCTGCCGGCGGCAGCGGCCTCCGCGCCCTACCCTGGAGCCGCGCCCTGCTGCGCGCAGCCGCAGCCGTCGCCCTGCTGCTGACCGGCGCCGGACTGGGAATTTGGTACGCCGGCACGACAAACAGTCGGGCCGCGCAAGGCCTGTCCCTGAGCGAATTGTCGCCCGAATACGCCGAACTGGAACGCTACTACCAACATGACATCGCAGGAAAAAAAGAAAAACTGGCCGAATTCGCCGGCTACCGCGACCAGGAAGTGCTCGCCGACCTGCAACAAATGGATAATATGATGGCGGAACTACAACGCGAACTCGCCGATGTGCCGCCCGCAAACCGGGAGAAAGTCGTACATGCCATGATCGAAAATTACCAGGCCAAAGCAGCCATCCTCCAGCGCGTCCTGGAGTATCTGCAACAATCGTCCACTTCACGTTCTAAAAATTACAACCATGATCCGCAGCATATCTAAAGTGTTCTCTATCCTGACACTCCTCGTCGCCGTGACGACCGCCGGCGCCCCACTCCACGCCGCCCCGAATAACGGCCCGGAACGGGAATTTAGCAAAACCATCAGCCGGGAATTCGCCACCAGCGCCACCGGCACAACCGCACTGTACAACCGGTACGGCAAGGTGAATGTCAATACCTGGAACAATAAATCGGTAAAAATTGATATCACCATCCTCGTCAATGCGAAAGACCAACGCGCGGCCGACCGCGTGTTTGATAAAATCAAAATCAATTTTACCAATACCATCGGGTATGTAAAGGCCGAAACCATCCTCGAGGAAATCAAAGCCGGCGGCTGGTACGGGGATTGCCAGGATTTTAAAATAAATTATGAGGTCTGGATGCCCGTAGCCAACCAACTCGACCTTAAAAATAAGTACGGGAACGCCTACGTTTCGGAACTCGACGGCAAAATGCTGGCCGAAATCAAATACGGCGACCTCCGTACCGAAGCGATCCGAAACGACGCCGACCTCCTGCTCGCCTATGGCAACGGCTCGATCGCCAAGGTAAACAATCTCTCGGCGCAGGTAAGCTACGGTGGAATCTCCGTCACGGAAGCAAATGATATCCAACTCGATTCCAAATATTCCGAGTGCACGGTGGAAAAAAGCGGCAATTTTCGCGCCACGTCTAAATACGACGATTTCAAACTGGGCACGCTGGACGACCTGAAAATCCAAACAAAATACGCCAACCTCCGCGTGCGCAATGCCCGCTCCGCCCTGATCACGGCACAATATACGGATGTAAAAATGGAGTCGGTGGGCGAATACCTGAACGCGGATCTGGCGTACGGCGGACTAAAAATCAGCCAACTCGCCCGCGGCTTCCGCGAGGTGGCCGTGGTCGGAAAATATACGGACGTGGAACTCAATGTGGAACGCGGGGCGGTTTTTCGGTTCGACACCGACGTGTCGTACGCCGGCGCGCATTATCCGCAGGCGGCCGTCGTACGGCTGCGCGACGATTCGGCGATGCGCCAGGTATCCAGCGGTTTTGTCGGCTCCAGCGACGCCAAAGGGATTGTGAGAACGCGGCTGAGTTATGGCGATTTGAAGATCCGGCAGTACTAATACCGCGACCGGTGCGGGTCACCGCGTCAGCACGATATAGTCCCGCAAGACCGTTTTGAGAAACTCCTCGCGGTCACCGGGCCTCCGTTCAACCCCCAGCAGCGGCATCAGGTGCGTCACCAGGTCTTCCAGTATTTCCTCGTGCGCCTGGTTGGGGTACTGCCGCAGGCGCGTCAATACGGTTTTGATCACCACCATATCCTGCTCCTGCAGATTGCGCACCTGCGGATAACTCGGCGTGTAATTTTCCAGTGAGGAGATATTCAGAATGTCTTTCAACTGAAAATGAAACTGTTTTCCCTGTATCCTGATCACGGCGGTGTGCGCCGCCATATCGCCCAGGCGTCGTTGATTGGGGCTGATTTGGATCAGCAGCGCGCCGACCAGTCCGCCCGAAAAAAAGGTGTCCACAAGCTGGAGCAGGGTGCGTAAAGCCGCATCGCTCCAGTCCGGGTCTTTCCCGTCTAGGCGTACCACCTTGATTCCAAAGGCTTTTTTCCCGGGGGTCTGACCGGATTTTCGGGTTTCAAAAAAAATATTGTATCCGAAAAACAACAAGAAAGGGAGCAGGACAAGAAAAATAATCAGGCCGTATTCCCAATCGTCGTTGCCCGTCGCGCGCGTGAGGGTAATCAGGAGGGTCACGCCGAGCAGGTAGCCTATTGCGAGAATCAGTATATCGAGCAGAAACGCCAGTAGGCGCGCGTACAAGCCCGCCAACTCGTAGGTGATGACGACGTTTTGCGTGGTGGTGATATCTATTGTTTTGGATGCCATTGGCGCACACCGGGGATGATTTCAGAAGGCGAAAGATACGCATTTCCCTGAAATAACGCTGTCGCGCGGGATTTTGCGCAGCGCAGAAAACGCGCCGACGGCGGGCGGTGATGAATTTCATGCGCACAGCTGATCTGTTGCAGTTTTTTTGCCGATAGCGCGTCGGAACTTGCGGTATTAAACGCGCCACGCGTTTGCTGTTTTTATAAAATAGGTAACTACTTAGCCGGTCGCGTCTGAGACAAAAAAGGATCCGTTTTTTGCCAGACGAAGCGATTTTTTGCAGGCCGTAGCAGCGCTACGGTCAAAAAAAATTGCGAAGTATGGCGGAAAATGGGACTTTTTGGGCCAGACAGCGAGCCGGCTAAGTAGTTACTAAAATAGATACCATGAATACTGCCGCTACTACAAAAACTGTCTATCGCTTCGGCGCCGGGAGCGCCGAGGGCGACGCGTCCATGAAACACCTCCTGGGTGGAAAAGGCGCCAACCTCGCTGAAATGTGCCGACTGGGCATCCCGGTGCCGGCAGGCTTTACCATCACCACGGAAGCCTGCAACCTGTATGCACAACACGGCCGGGCTTTTGCCCTGGAATTGCTCGACCAGGAGGTACGGGTCGGCGTCGCCTTCATCGAGCAGGAAATGCGAAAAAAATTCGGCGACAACACTGACCCGCTGCTGCTATCCGTCCGCTCCGGCGCCCGCGCCTCCATGCCCGGCATGATGGATACAATCCTAAACCTGGGGCTGAACGACGAGGCGGTGGCCGGACTGATCGCCAAATCCGGCAACGCGCGTTTCGCCTGGGACTCTTACCGGCGCTTCATCCAGATGTACGGCGATGTGGTCATGGGCCTCAAACCAGTCTCTAAAGAAGACCACGACCCCTTCGAAATTATCATTGATATGGTAAAAGAAGAACGCGGGCTGCAATTAGACACCGACCTGAGCGCGGACGACTTGCAGGAACTGGTCGCCCGCTTCAAGGCGCTGATTCGCGCCCGCCTGGGCCGCGATTTTCCGACCGACCCCTGGGAGCAACTCTGGGGAGCGGTAGTGGCCGTTTTCGAAAGCTGGAACAACGAACGCGCGCGGGTGTACCGCGCCCTGAACGAAATCCCGGAATCCTGGGGCACAGCCGTGAACGTCCAGGCCATGGTGTTCGGCAATCTGGGCGACACCAGCGCGACCGGCGTGGCGTTCACCCGCGACGCCGGAACCGGCGAGGATCTGTTCAACGGCGAATTTCTCGTCAACGCCCAAGGGGAAGATGTCGTGGCCGGTATCCGAACGCCGCAGCAGATAACCCTCGAAGGCGCCCGCCGCTGGGCGCAACTCGCCCGCGTCAGCGAAGCAGAAAGAAAATCCCGGTACCCCTCGCTCGAAGAACTGATGCCTACGGTGTACCAACAACTGATCGAAGCGGAAACAACCCTGGAAAACCACTACAAAGATATGCAGGATGTGGAGTTTACAATCCAGGAGGGCAAACTCTGGATGCTCCAAACGCGCACGGGCAAGCGCACCGGCGCCGCCATGGTGCGGATCGCGATGGAAATGCTCCGCCAGGGCATGATCAATGAAAAGACCGCCCTGCAACGGGTGGATCCTGCGCGCCTGGACGAACTGCTGCACCCCGTATTCGATCAACAAGCGGTTCAACAGACCGCCGTCGTCGCACGCGGTTTGCCGGCCTCACCCGGCGCCGCGACGGGTCAGATCGTGTTTTTCGCCGATGAGGCCGAAGAATGGGCCCAAAAAGGCAGGCAGGTCATCCTCGTCCGCCTCGAAACTTCGCCGGAAGACCTGCGCGGCATGAGCGTCGCCAAGGGGATCCTCACCGCCCGTGGCGGCATGACCTCGCACGCCGCCGTGGTAGCGCGCGGCATGGGCAAATGCTGTATTTCGGGCGCCGGCGCAATTCATGTGGATTACAAGAACCGCGCAATGTACGTGGAAGATGCCGTATATCACGAGGGCGACTGGATTTCGCTCAACGGCTCTACCGGCGAGGTGTACGCCGGACAAATTCCCACGAAAGCCGCCGAACTCAGCGGCGATTTCGGCGCGCTGATGCAACTGGCCGATCAGTATATGCGCATGGAGGTGCGCGCAAACGCCGATACGCCGGAAGAGGCCGCCACGGCCCGGCGCTTTGGCGCCACGGGTATCGGGCTATGCCGTACGGAACACATGTTTTTTGAGGGCAACCGGATCCTCGCCGTACGCGAAATGATCCTCGCCGACGACGAAGCCGGCCGCCGCAAGGCGCTCGTGAAATTGTTGCCGATGCAACGCGGCGACTTCGAGGGGCTGTTCCGCGAAATGGACGGCCTGCCCGTCACAATCCGCCTGCTCGACCCGCCGCTGCACGAGTTCATCCCGCAGGACGAGGCTGGCCAGCGCGTCCTGGCGCAGGAAATGCGCGTGCCGCTCGGAAAAATAAAAATGCGCGTGGAGGCGCTGCACGAGTTCAATCCCATGATGGGCCACCGCGGCTGCCGACTCGGGATTACCTATCCGGAAATCACGGAAATGCAAACCCGCGCTATCCTGGAAGCCGCGCTCAATATACAGGAAAAGGGCGTGCACGCCCGTCCGGAAATCATGATCCCGCTGGTGGGTAGCGTCCGGGAATTTGAAGCGCAGGCCGCCGTCATCCGAAAAACGGCGGAAACCGTGTTCGCCGAACGCGGACAGCGCATCCACTTCCTCCTCGGAACCATGATCGAAACGCCGCGCGCGGCCCTGGTGGCAGACAGCATCGGCGCCCAGGCCGAATTTTTCTCTTTCGGCACCAACGACCTGACGCAGATGACCCTCGGTTTTTCCCGCGACGACGCGAACAGTTTTCTGCCCGATTACCTGAAAAAAGGCATTTATGAGCGAGATCCCTTCCGTTCCATAGACCAAAAAGGGGTGGGCCAACTGGTGGAAATGGGGGTTCAAAAAGGCCGCGCAGCCCGCCAGAATCTCGAAATCGGCGTCTGCGGCGAACACGGCGGCGATCCGGCCTCCGTCCAGTTTTTCTACCGTGCCGGACTCAACTATGTGAGCTGCTCGCCGTTTCGCGTCCCGATCGCGCGGCTGGCGGCGGCGCAGGCTGCGGTGCAAAAAGCCCTTTGATGTTTTTTTAATCAAAATAATATTTTGATCCGTTGCATTTTTTTGATTTTTTTATAAAAAAAATCAAAAAAATGCAACGGATCCACATTTTATTCCGCCGCCGAAGGCGGCGGAATAAAATACTTACAAATTTTTGCATATTTGCACCGGTATTACGCGCACGATGCAAACTACATCTTTAGATCATCTCCTTGCCGGCCGGCTTTTGCTTTTTTTGCTGATCATCGGCCGATCGGTTACGGGGGGCGCTCAGGCGGCCTATCCCTTCGGACTGCCCGTCGGCCCGCAATATGCCATGACGGCCACCGGTCGAAACACCGGGCATGTACTGACCATCACGGCCTACAACCCGGCCGAGACGCCGCTGGACGTTCCGGCCGCCCTCGTGCTGATCCCCGGAACAGCCGGTACGCAAACCATGATCTGCCGGATACCTGCTGTGCGCCTGCCGGCCGGCGGCCTGCAAAATATCGTCTTGCGGGGCGAAAGTATCGCCTTCGGCCGGCCGGCGCTGGACTTGCATGCGCGCCCGGCGCCGGTAGAAACCTGGATTTCCGTCGTGCATCCGGCTGATTTGACGCCCGAACTGCCTTTGCCGGCGGGACTTGCTCCCGTGGATACCGGCTTGCACCGCGTTTTTCTGCGCTTCCCCGGCACAGACCGGCCGATCGGATTTTTGCCGGATTTCGAAACACGCCTGCCCGACGCCGCGCCTTTGTTGTTTGCGCTCCATGCCCGGGTGAAGCGCGCGTACGATACGGCATGGGAAGCAGGCCGCATCCGGCTGCCTTTTTCCCGCGACCAAGTATATCAAATCGGCCTTCAGCAGGCGATGTGGTATGTTTTTTCTATTTTGGAAAATACGCCTTACACGCAAACAGCCCTCCGGCAATCCCTGATCGAACAGACCGAACGCGATCAGGGGTTGGAATACGCGGCGATGCCGGCCGCCATGCAGGCGTACATTGAGCAGAGCGCGGAGGAGATATGGGGTATGATTCGGATGGTGGCGCGGGAGGCGGGGGTGGAGTGAGGGTGAGCCCAATTTGACTCCTGTGTAGCGCTATGGAATAAATCGAGTGTCGTTATGATATTCAAGAAAGTTCCGCCCTGGCAAAAATTTCGTTGGTAATATTATTGATTGCTCATGGTACCTCAAGAATAAATCGTTGATTTGAGGCTTGTCTTTTTCGCTAAACAGTTTTGAAGATATCCTGATTGTGTACTCAGGGGTAATGGTTAATAAGCCGCACTCAAAAGCCTTATCGTGCAGTGGATTTATTGATATTCCATTAGACGGATTCAACCGGTTATTAGCATCTACGCTCCAGGGTATAATATGTCCGGCGATCAAAAGAGACGGATTTTGAATTCCAGTAATGCAACAGGTGAAGTTGTAAGAGGCCAAAACCATGTTTCGAAAGAAAGATTGCTGAAGTCTTGCTTTTACCATTTGATCTCGTGTATTACCTACTTGAGGAAAATCAATATCCGACACATTCGCTTTGGTCTCTACATTCGATTTTTGAAAATTTGCTTTCAAAATTTCGCTCTGAAAAGATAATTCATCTAAATTTTCAAAAAACTCAGCCCATATCTGTTTGTCTAGGTTACTGGCGTTAGAAGCACCTTTAATTCCTCTAATTTTCAGTGTAGGATCGAGGCTCGCAAGATTTACAAGTTTGTATGCAACAGCATTGGGGGTTCTTCCAATTAGGTTGGCAAAATGGACTATCTCGGGATTTCTGCTGTGTAGCTTGCCGAATGGGATTTGGCAATATAAATTTACGGCTAGGATGAGCTCCTCCCTGCTCCAGGGTGTTTGACCTTTTTTCATTTGAGCGTCTATTTACTTGTTAGATACTTATCTAATGCCGTACCAGGCCCGAATCACTTTTTTTGTCTCTTTTTCACCCTCATCCCCGCCCCGACCCAATCACCCGGCGGTCATACCAAAACACCGCCAACGCGGAAAAAAGCCCCAGGCCTGCAAACCCGGCCCACATAATTTCCGGCTTAGAGACGCCCTCCGGGCCAAAATACCCATACATCTGCCCGGATAAAATACCGCCAAACAGATTGCCCAGCGCGATACACCAGTAAAAATACCCCATGTACATCGCTACTTTGTCGGGCGGCGCGATCCGACCGGTGTACTCTTTGGCTTTTGGACTGGCCATCATCTCGCCGAAGGCAAAAATCACCACCCCGGCGAACACCATCCAGCCCGTAGTGCCAAATATCAACACGGAAAAACTAACCGCCGTAATCAGCACGCCCCAAAAAATCGTGGTAAAAGGCTTCAGGCGCGTCACCAGATAGGAAACAAATACCTGGAACAGAATAATCGCGCCGGCGTCGAAGTTGATCATATATTCCGGATTCACCTGACCAGGCGTCGCCATGGCCTTATTGAGCGAATCCGCCCAGGCCGGCAAGCCTACCGCCCGGAAGAACCCGGTAAAGGCCGACAGGACATCGCTCGTATCCGTGAAATCGCGAATATACAAAGGCAGCGTATAAAATAATTGGTTGAAGCAGGTCCAAAAACCCGACATCATCAGCAAAAAAAGCCCGAATCGCCAGTCGCCCAACTGCATCGGTTGGCGGTACCAGACAGGATTATTGCGATTTTTGACCAGAAAATCATAACCGAAGTTCAAGACGACCCAAATTGCCGAGATCAACAGGATATGGTTCCAATTGAAATTTTCGCCTTTCGCATATTTGGATCCCAACACCAGAAAAGCCAACAGACCAAACACAAACAGGAAAAAACGGCCGTTGCCCAGCACCTCCACCATATCGGAAAGCACCTTTTTCAGCGTACGGCGGTCGGCGGCAGCCGTTTCGGCAGAAGGGTCTTTAAAGAAGAAGAACAGGATGATAAAATTGAGCGCAATCCAGCCGGAGGACGCCATGAACACGTACTTCCAGTCCCAGCCGCGCACCACGCCGGCTACAATCGGCCCCAAAAATCCGCCGATATTCACCATCATGTAAAAAATACCAAAGCCCATGGAAGCCGTGCGCTCGCTCGTCATCTTAGAAATAGAGCCGACTACCACCGGTTTGAACATCGCCGCGCCCATCGCCACCAGCATAAAAGCCAGGAAAAAAGTGGGGAAGGTCTTGAACTGTCCGAGTAAATAATACGCCGGGGTCAATACCAGAAAAGCCGCCAACAGCATTTTTTTGTAGCCGTAGCGATCGGCCAAGGCGCCGGTCACCACCGGAAACAGGTACAGAAAGAAGGTAACCACCCCCTGCAGCACCCCGCGATCCTGGTCTGAAAATCCCAGCCCGCCTTCCGACACTTTTCCGGTGATATACAGCGAAGAGACGGCGAAAAAGCCGTACCAAGCCATACGTTCAAAAATCTCCATGGTGTTCACGGCCCAGAAGGCGCCGGGGAACTCGCGCAATTTGATGTTGTTATTTCCCATGTGTTGCGGTTAGGTGCAGGTGAAAGATGTTCGCCAAAGGCAAAAATAGGCAGGAAAATCTCCTGTATCCAATAATTCCCTAAAAATGGAATGATACAAGCAAATTTCACCAATTAATCAACAACCGTTTTTTCCGGCCGGCCTGATTGAACAGCCCAATCTGGACGCCGGAACGCCCGGCGGATTTATTCACCAATCCAATCTGAATGCCGGAAAGCCGCGCTGTTTTGTTCACCAATCCAATCTGCGCGCCGGCAACGCTGTCCGATTTGTTGAACGAGCCCAACTGCAAACCGCGCAGCGACGCAGCACGGTTATGTACACCCGCTACCTGCATGCCGGATACTTGTGCGGCCATATTGACAATACCGGCAAGCTGGGCGCCCTCGACGTTTCCACCCACTTCATTCAAAACTCCGGCAACCTGCATGCCGGAGACCTGCCCGTGCAGGATATTGACGACGCCGCCCACTTGGATTCCCGACAGGTTTTCTTGGGTGAAATTCGCAATACCGCCAATCTCCAGCGCCTCCACGTTGTGCGATACGCCGGCAATCAAATTGAGCGACCAGCGGTTGCTCACCTCTGCGCTCAAGGCCCGATTGGTTCCGATGGTCGGCAACAAGGAAATCTGCATCTGACGAGACAGGGGCGCCCGCACATTCCAGCGCTCCCACGCGCGAACGCCGGTGCGGAAAAAGCGCTCGATTTGCACGCCGGCTACCTGCACCGCTTGCCTGCCGTCGGAATCTTCCGGTCGAACCGAAGGCGGAATGGGGTCTATCCGAAGTTCCAGATTTTGGAATCGAGGCGACACAGACTCCACGCGCAACAACGTATCGCGGTAGCTCAATTTGGATACCACGATCTCCGAGCGCCTGCGTACTTTCAGTTGGTAATAGCCATCTGCATCGGTCGTGGTCGCGCGCAGTGTTTTCTTATCGTAAATGGTCGCGTCGGAGATGCGGCGCCCGGTTGCCGGGTCTTTCAAATATCCGTGTATTTCCCCGGCAGGATGTTTTAAACGCTTTATAATCAAATAATTGCCATTAGGCTTAAATTGGTATGCATCGCCCAAAATAGCGTACAGCACCTCCCGAACCGTCCAGTCGGTGACCTGGAGTGTCGCACGGGCGTCCGGGGCGATAATTCCTGCATTATATGACCACTCAAACTGACCCAGGCGCGCGATTTCCGTCAATGCCGCAAGGATCGGCGTATCCTGAAAACGCACCGCAATGCGCCGATCCAGCATATCCGCGGCCACCGCTTCGCCGGCAAAAAGCGCTAAAAAAAGAAAGCAATTAAACCTCATCCGTACGATTTCATTTCCGCTGACGTCGGTATATAGACACCTATTCCGGGGCACAAGCTGCACCCTTCAGCAAATAGCCTGCATTGTTTTTGTCTATTTCAAAAGAAAATGAATCGGCAATGATTTCCAATATCCGCGCCAGTTCCAAATCCGAAAAGCGCGCAGTCAGCAGACAATCCAATTGCCCGGGATTTTCCACCGCGATCGAGGCGCCATACACCGCTTCGAGGCGGCGGATTACACTTCGCAGCGGCGTACCGGAAAAAACAAACTGCCGGTTTTGATAAGACAAAAAATTGGGATCTTGGGCGTCATTTTTACGCATACTCTCGTCTTCGTGCCGAAAAGTGACGCTTTCGCCGGCCTGTACGATCACCGATTGCGCCGGTGATTGCAGGCGGACGCGCCCTTCCGTCACCGTCACCGTCACCAGGGCGGTATCCGTCAAATTATCCACGTTGAAGGCCGTGCCGAGCACGCTGATTTCCAGATTGCGCACCGCTACGGTGAACAGGCGGGCGGAATCGGGTTGTACCTTGAAAAATGCCTCGCCTTGCAGCTGCAGCCGACGGGCGTCCCGCTGAAAGTCGCGCGGGAAATGCAATACAGAGGCCCGGTTCAGCGTGACTAAAGTGCCGTCTGAAAGGGTGTCTTGCACCGGCGTTTTTCCGGCGATCAGGGTTTCCTGTCGCTGGATGGGGCCGAAGAAAATCCAAGCGGCCACAAGCAGCGCCATTGACGCCGCCGCCGCCATGAAAAAAGGCAATATGCGCCGGGAGGCGCCGTTCTGCTTGCCCGAATGAATGCGGCGCTTCACCTGTACAAGCGCCTTTTCCGTATCAAAGGAATGACCACCGGGAGCAGCCACGAGGCGCCCGCCGGCCTGCCATATTCTGCGCATCTCCTCTGCATACGCTTGATTGGCGGCCGCTTCCGACAGCCAGCGATCCAGTTCGGCAGCCTCCTCCCGCAGGAGTTCACCGGCGAAAGATTTGGCGAGCAATGCGTCTATGTCTGTATTAAAATCAGCCATAATTTAAAAAAACGGATATGCATCCAGCCTGATAAAAAAATCCACGATGATCGCCGCCCCCCAAATCAGAAATTCGGACAGATGGCTGCGCAGGAGCCGAAGCGCTTTACCCATTTGTACCTCCACCGTTTTCACGGAAAGGTCGAGTTGATCCGCGATTTCGCGGTATTTTAGATCCTCAAACCGGCTCAATTCAAATATTTTTCGGCATTGGGGCGGCAATTTGTCCAAGGCGAGGGCCAAAGCGCGTTGAAAATCCGCTCCAATCAGCGGATCCGACGCATACTGTGCCGCCGGGATGTTGTCTTGTATTTCAAGCGGTTCCCGTCGGTTTCGATGGTCGCGTATCCAGTTCAAACACCGGTTATACACCATTTTATATAGATAAGCTTTTAAGGTCCACTGGATGTTCAATTGCGCGCGTTGCTCCCATATTTTTACAAACACCGCCTGCACAATCTCTTCTGCGTCATCGGGATCGCCGTCGAGCGTGCGCTGAGCGTACCGACAAAGCGGCTGGTAATACGCGCGGAACACGGTATCAAAGGCCGCTTCATCGCCGAGACGCAGCGATTCCAGCAGGGCGGGTTCGTTTGTATAGACTGTTTTTATAGACACGTATCAATGCGGATACCCTTATCGGATCGGAAAAAAAGGTACGTACTTAAGCGGTTACGTCCCATTCAAAAATGGATCCTTTTTTGTCTCAGACGCGACCGGCTAAGTAGTTACCATTTTTTTTGAGAAAGACATAAGGGTACAAAGGCCGTCTTGTGTCTTAGGAACAAGATGTTTCTTTCCGGCGCAGATAGGTAAAAATTTTATTGCAAATCCGAACCCGGCTTTAGGTACAAATTCATCACAAATATATTCACAACTAAACACTCGAACTATGAAAAAGTACTTTTTGGCATTGATCGCTTTGGGATGCCTGACGAACGCGCTACGCGCACAAACGGAAACGCTATTCGGCAATGCCCGCGTGCGCGGCGCGTTTGCGGCGCCGATTGTGGAATGGGGCCTGAAGGATGGTATTGCAACGGCCGGCGGAGGCGGCGCCGCCATCGTACTCGGCAACGGATTTTTGGGCGCGTATGGAATGGGAAGTACGGACTTCCGGGAGTTTTACAACACCGGCAATCTTGAATCGCTGCGCCTGGCTCACGGCGGATTGTGGATAGGAAGCGCGATGCGGGCGCACAAACTGATTCACCTGTACGGCAGCGCCCGCATCGGATGGGGCGTCCTGGACGTTGACCTGAACGATATCCCGGGCGCTAACCAGGATGATTATTCGGACGAAGTATTCGTACTCACGCCGGAGATCGGCCTGGAACTGAACGTCTCCAAGTGGCTGCGCCTCAACAGCGCCGTAGGATACAGGCACGTCGGCGGAATATTCCCGAGCCAATCATTTAGCAATAACGATTTGCGCGGCCCCATCATGTCCGTGACGGCGCGAATAGGTTGGTTTGGAAACGGCCCGAACCGGGAAGACCGGTGGTAATACAAATATAAAACGGGGGTGTGTCAGAAGTATTTCGCCGCCTCCGGCGGCGAAATAAAATAATGTTCAGTCGCCTGTTTTTTTGATTTTTTTAGAAAAAATCAAAAAAACAGGCGACTGAACAAAACGTTTTTTTGTTCAGCGGGTCGTCAAGGGAATTGTTACCCCTCCATAACAGTTGCGGCTGCCCGCTCTTCCGATCGGGCAGCCGCAACATATTCACAACTTGCAATAGTTTACTCCTCCTCATCCGCCGCCGGCGTTGTTTCGGCTGCACGTGCGCTTTCACCCGGCGTAGGATCTACAAAGGGTCGCTTACCGATCAGATTTTCCAGGTCGGCGCGGTGCAGCACTTCTTTTTCGAGCAGGGCGTGCGCCAGCGCGTCGAGCTCCTTGCGCTTATCGCGCAGCAGGGATTTTGCACGGGTGTACTGTTGTTCAATCATGCCCTTGACCTCCTCGTCTATGAGTTGGGCGGTATGCTCAGAGAAGGGTCGCATGTAGCTGTCGTTTACCATAGACAGGTAGGATACATTCCCTACTTTTTCGCTCATCCCGTAGTTGATCACCATTTCATAGGAGAGCCGGGTAATGTGGTCGAGGTCGCTCTGGGCGCCCGTGCTGATTTTGTCAAAGACCACCGATTCGGCGGCGCGGCCGCCGAGGGTCATGCAGATATCGTCGAGCAGTTTTTCCTTGCGGGTGATATACTGTTCTTTGGGCAGGTATTGGGCGTATCCCAGGGCTGCCAGTCCGCGCGGCACGATCGTAACCTTGACGAGCGGGTGGGCGTATTCAAGAAACCAACCGCAGATGGCATGGCCCGCTTCGTGGTAGGCGATAATCTGCTTTTCTTCCGGACTGATGATCTTATTTTTCTTTTCCAGGCCGCCGATCACCTTATCGAGTGCGTAGTTGAAATCGTCCATGTCCACCGCTTTTTTATTGCGGCGGGCGGCGATGAGTGCGGCTTCGTTGCACACGTTGGCGATATCGGCGCCGACGAATCCGGGGGTCATTTCGGCGAGTGCAATGGACGTGACTTCCGGGCCGACCTTGATATTTTTGACGTGTACGTCGAAAATTTGAGCGCGGCCATTGAGGTCGGGGCGACCGATCCCGATTTGGCGGTCGAAGCGGCCGGGGCGCATCAGGGCGTTGTCGAGAATATCCGGGCGGTTCGTAGCGGCCATGAGGATGACGCCTTTATCGGTGGGGAAGCCGTCCATCTCCACGAGCAGTTGGTTCAGGGTATTTTCCCGTTCGTCGTTGCCGCCCTGCATGGCGCCGCGGCCGCGGGCGCGCCCGATGGCGTCAATTTCGTCTATGAAGATAATACAAGGCGCTTTTTCCCGTGCCTGGCGGAACAGATCGCGCACGCGGGATGCGCCGACGCCCACGAACATTTCCACGAAATCGGAGCCCGAGATCGAGAAGAAGGGCACGCCGGCTTCGCCGGCTACGGCTTTGGCGAGCAGGGTTTTACCCGTGCCCGGAGGGCCTACCAGCAGTACGCCTTTAGGTATTTTACCGCCCAGCGAAGTGTATTTTTTCGGATTTTTGAGAAAATCTACGATTTCCATGACCTCCTCCTTCGCCTCGTCCAGTCCGGCTACATCAGAAAACGTGATGTTCACTTTCGTGGTGTTGTCGAACAGCGTGGCTTTGGACTTACCGATATTGAAAATTTGTCCGCCCGGACCGCCGGCGCCGCCGCCCATACGGCGGAGGATAAAAATCCAAAGTCCGATGAACAGCAACAGCGGCACCAGGTAAGTCAGCAGGGTGCCGGTCCAATTGGTACGGGTTTCGTATTCTTCGTTGACGGGCGTCTTTTTTTCCTTGACAAGGGCGTCATTCAGGGCTTTAAGTTTCCCTTGCAGCACCTCCGGCGTACCGATGTTAAAGATAAAGTGCGGCTGGTCGGGGTTCAGGTTGCGCGCCTCCGGTTTGATGTCTTGGTATTCGCCCTGGCCGAGTTTATCTTTTTTGATATACACGAAGGCTTCTTCATTATTCACCACGACGAGGCGCTCCACGTCCTGGTTCCGCGCCATTTCAGCGAAGCGGTCGAACGTAATGCGGCGTTCTACGCCGAACATTTTGGTGAGTTGAAGGCCGAGCAACCCGAGGGCGATGATGATATAGATCCACGTAAAATTAAACCGCGGCATACCGTCCCCGCTATTGTTGTCGTCGTTGCGGCGCAGCTCGTCGTTGTCCTCGCCGCGTCGTTTATTATTTTTTTGCTCTTTTTGTGCCATAGTACTTGAAATTCAAATTTTTGGGTAAAACGGATTGGAACGTGTCAGAAACCGATTTTTTGCCGGCCGACCAATTGAATGTGTATCACAACAACCCTATAACGCTTTTTATCCCCCCCAGGTTTTTCATATCGGGTGGCACAGGCATTTTTCGATCCCTTTTGCCGGAGAATCCCTTACAAATCGGCAAACTCCGTGACCCGCGCATCGCTCCACAAGTGCTCCAGTTGATAAAACTCCCTTGTTTCGGGGTAAAAGACATGCACAACCGTATTAAAATAATCCATGAGCACCCAACGGGCGCCCACGCTTCCCTCCAGGTGAGAGGGCGTCACCGCCATTTCCTCCTTTACTTTTTTATAAACGCTGTCCGAGATTGCTTTGACGTGCACGTTGGAATCGCCTTCGCAAATGATAAAAAAATCGGTGGGCGCATCGTCCAGGTGTCGAAGATCGAGCAGTACGATATGTTTGCCTTTTTTATCGCGGATACCTTCTACGATCCAATGATTCAGTTGTTCGACGTCGTGGTCGCGTTTTTTTGCGACCGGTGCTACTGTGAAACTCAAATGATAAAAATTTAATTCAAATTAAAGTAAACGCTTCAAAATACGCTGCGTAAAAATGCCGACGTAAAGGTAATTGTTTCTACCTTGCGATTCAAGTTTGGCCTGCGAATTGCGCTACCCAAACGTTCTTTTACGCTCTATGCCCAACACACTTTTTACCGGAAAGGTTTCTTTGTACTTTGAAGAAATCCCCTCCACAAACGATCTTGCCCGACAATGGATTGTTTCAGGGGATCATTTTCCTCCATCAAATAACAGGCCACCTGAGGGCGCCGTGGTTCGGGCTGCCAGTCAGTCAGCCGGACGCGGACAATTTGGCAGCACATGGGAGAGCACGGCGGGGCAAAACCTGACTTTCAGTGTGATTTATTACCCGGTCTGGCTGGCGCCCGAGCGCCAGTTTGATCTGAGCCGCGCGGTAGCGCTGGCCTGTATGTTGGAAGATCACTGGCAGATTAAATGGCCCAACGATATTTATATAGGCGGCAAAAAAGCCGGCGGCATCCTGATTGAAAATCAACTTCAGGGCGGCCGGATCGTCGCCTCGATCCTCGGAATCGGGCTCAACGTCAATCAAACGAATTTTCCGGCCTCCCTACCCAATGCAAGTTCCATGGCCCTGGCGGCAGGCCGGACCTTCGACTTGGAATCGGTGTTCGACCGGCTGCTGGAGCAGCTGGAGCAGCGATATCTGGATCTGCGGGCCGGGCGGACGGCGTCGCTGCGCGCGGATTACCTGCAAAGGCTCTTTCGCCTGAATCAGCCCGCCGATTTTCTCCTGCCGGATGGAACGCGGCTCCACGGTTGTATCCGGGATGTGGCCGACGACGGGCGCCTGCTTCTGGAGACGGCGACGGGGACTGCGTCCTTCGCCGTGAAGGAGATCGCCTTTTGTCCGTAAAAGCCCCTCCATGCTTTTATAGGAAAACCATATTTTGAGCGGTTGTCTTTTTTTGATTTTTTTTTAAAAAAATCAAAAAAAGACAACCGCTCATTATTTTATTTCGCCGCCGGAGGCGGCAAAATCTCCATTATTTTTCTAAAAACGAAATAGATCCTTCCAGCGGAAACACCACTGCGACCTGCACCCTGCTATCCGGATAAGCCTCCAGCAACAAGCGCTCAACCCATCCGGCAAACGGTAAGAGCGCCGCGCAGCGCTCCCGCCATTTTTGCATATTGTCTGCAAACGGCGCAAACAAGACGGCGGTCAGCCCTTCCGGCCCTTCCAGCAGGATATCCACCTGCAGTTCTACCATGCGCTTATCCAGGCGTTTTTGCAACGGATAATCCGCGTACACCCGCGCGGGCTGAAACCGATCCGCCAAGGCCTGATGCAGGGCGGCCGATTGTCGCAGCAACTGTTCCGGTTTCAGCGCGGACTCCTGGTCGAAAAAAGCCAGATGCCGCCGAGCCGCCGCCAGGCGCTGCGCATCGGCGCGCCCCAAGCGGTCGGAGCGCATGAAGGCTTTGACCGCGGCGTCCAAGGCCGTGCGGGGCGCCCCCGCGAGGAGCAGCGCAGGCGCAAACGGCGTCGGATCGGCCGGGCGGTGCAGCGGCGCGCCCTCTGTGTAGGGATCGAGGCGATAAGGCCGCAGCGCATCGAAAGAGCGGGGTTCCGGCAAAGTCGGCAGGCTGATTGCCTCCGGCGTCGCTTCGATTTCCTGAAAATCCCGCGGAAAGTAGCACTGCTCCACCGCGCAGTAAATCACCCGGTCGTTATAAATAAAAGGCGTTTCTTCACTTTCCGGATCCAGCGTAGTTGCGCTTTCATTCCCTGCGCTGAACACCCGGTTCAGCCAGCGCGTCCCCTTTATAGTGGTCGGGAGAATCAGGTAATCGCGTGCGCGGGTGATGCCGACATACAGCAGCCGGGCCTCTTCGTCCAGCGCCTGGCGATTCGCCAAAGCCCATTCCGGACTGTTCAGCAGGTTTTCTTCGAGGCGGGTTCCTTTTATCTGGTCGGCGTAGGGGTTCATCCACAGGCGCAGGCGGCGATGCCCCAGGATATTGTCCAAATCCGGTTTTTCGCTTTCATTTTCGAGATTCACGCCCCAGACCCGTTCCCGCAGCCCTTGGTCAAGGTGGTGACAAACCGTGATGGGAAACTCCAGGCCTTTACTTTTGTGGTAGGTCATCACCCGAACTGTTTCCTGGCTCTCGCCGGCGGCCTTGAGATCCAGTTCGTGCTCGGCCAAGCGGTTCAGCCACAGCAGGAAACCGCTGACGGAGGCGGCGGAATGTAATCGCTGGCAGGCAGACTCATAGTCGAGGGCGTAGCGGCGGAAGCGATCGAGGTTGTCGAGGCGTTGGGTTACCTGGCCGAGGCGGGCGACCGTTCGGCGCAGTTCCAGGGTATCGAGCAGGAGATCGGTGAGTTCGGCCGCACTGAGTTCGGCGGTGAGCGGCCGGATTTGCTGGAGTTTGGCGAGGAGCGGATCCCCGCCTGCCGCCAGGCTGGGGGCGTTTTCCGGGTTTTCCTGCAGGGTCTGGAGGCGGTTGTTCACCATCTCCTCGAGGGTTTGCCGGCCGCTGATGACGAGAATTTCCGCCAGACTAAGTTGGTCGGAAGGCGTGACAAGATATTTAAGGCAGGCCAGGACGAGCCGCGCCTCCGCTGTTTCGAGCAGTCCTTCCTGCGCGATGGCGGCCTGCAGGCCGGCCCGGTTCAGGGCTTCTGCCATCCGGGCGCAGTCGTCGTTGGTGCGGCACAGGATCGCGACGTCGCCGGGCCGAGCCGGCCGGGTTTGGTCGCGTTTTTTATTCCAGACCGGGATTTCGCGGGACAGGAAAGTGCGGAGTTGCACGGCGATGCAGTTTTCGAGCCAGGGTTGTCCGGGCGTTTTGCGGTCATCGTCGGTAAATCTGAAATGCCAGTGCTGGAGTGCGCGGGGCGCGCCGATGGAGGCGGGTTCCTGGAAAGCAGGTTTCAGTTCGATCTGCTCTTTGGGCAAATTTGAAAAAGCCCGGGTAAAAATCGCGTTGGCGGCGTACACCAAATCGGGTCGGCTGCGCCAGGATTCTTTCAGGATATTTTCATCCCGGACCCCCCCGGCGGCCTCCATAATGGCCTGCATCAGCGCCGGCTCGGCGCCGCGGAAGCCGTAGATGCTTTGTTTGGGATCGCCGACCCAGATTGATTTTTTGGCCAGCAGGCTGAGTTGCAGGAAGATATCGAGTTGGATCGGGGACGTGTCCTGGAATTCATCCACCAGTAGGAGATCCAGTTCCTGTTGGAGGGTTTCCCGCACGCTTTCCACGCGGAGCAGCGCGCTTACGAAGGTTTCCATATCGGTATAATCAATCAGCCCGCGCTTTTTCTTGTACTGCGCATATTCGCGGAGCGCGTCCTGTGCGATGTCAAAGGCCAGGTCGGTAAAAGCGGTCGTATCGCGGTGGAACTCCGCGTGTTCGTCATGCGATCGGGCGAATTCGCGGAGCGGCTCGAAGAGTTCGCGGCTTTTTACGGCGACTTTTTGCTTCGAGATCTTCACCCATTCATGCCAGTACAGGAATCCGCCGCGCCATCGGAATTGGTTTGCAATTTGGCGCAGATTTCCGATGACCTCCTTGGTGGTTTTTGTTTCGTCCGCCGTTTGCGCTTCGAGTGCGGCGATAGTCTGGTCGAGCAGCGCACCGAGGCGGTTTTGCCAGTTCAGTTCGGTGGCAGGGCTCACGGGCGGCAGCAGGCGGGCGAAAGATGCGCGGGAGTGGATTTTACTTTTTTCCAGCACTTCCGGGGAAAAATTATTGGCGCGCGCCACCTCGGTGATCGTTCGGATCGTTTTGCGCCAGTCGTATTCGCCGTCGTCCTTTTTGGTGAATCCCAGCCGGTCGGACAGCGCGTTCATCGTTTCGATGCGGGATTCGGTGAGCACGTGGGCGAGGGACTCATTGAACAGGCGCTGCTCGTCGCCGTCGGCGATGATTTCCACTAGGGGCGACACGCCGGCTTCATACGCGAAGCGCTGCAGCAGGCGCGCGCCGATGCTGTGCACCGTGCCGATGAGGGCGCTGCCGATCGCATCGGCTTCCCGAGTAAGCCCTTTTTCCAGCAGGCGCAGGCGCACGCGTTCCTGCAATTCGGCGGCGGCTTTTTGGGTGAACGTCGTGGCCAAAATACCTTCCGGGCGCACGTCTCGCCCGAGCATTTTGACCATCCGGCCGGTGAGGGTGTACGTTTTGCCGCTTCCGGCGCCGGCGGAGAGGATTTCGATTGCGCGTTGAATATTCGGGTTCATGGGTAATTCTTTTGTGCTTTGATTTGTTAAATTGCGTCTATTTGCGGATAAAATACACCGCTAACACGAGAAAAACAAAACCGACCAAATGGTTCCATTTCAGGGTTTCATTTTTAAAAACAAGTAAAGTTACGACGGAAAACACCAGCAAAGTAATCACTTCCTGGATCACTTTCAACTGCACCAGCGAAAAAGGCCCGCCGTTGCCGGCGTAGCCGATCCGGTTAGCAGGCACCATCAGGGCGTATTCGAACAGGGCGATCAGCCAACTGGCCAGCACCAGGCCGAAGATGCCGGATTTCTCAAAAAATTTCCAATGCTGAAATTTCAGGTGGCCGTACCAAGCCAGGTTCATGAATACGTTTGAAAACAGCAGCAGCAGGATGGTATAGACGCCTTTCATGTTTTTTGTAACTGGTTAGCCAAACCCCGAAGGGGTGACATTATTCTGGCTCGTTTTTTTTATAGGACAAATATATCGCACGATTTTTGCGTTTAAAATCCAACAATCGCTTTTTATGCAAAAAATAATCGTTCTGATTTTTCTCGGCGCTCTTTGGGCCGCCTGTAACACCGGGGGCGGCCAAGCATCCAACCCGACCGAGGCGCGCCCGGACACGGAGTTGCCCGCAGGATTTGCGGATTTTTATGAAAAATTTCACCAAGACAGCTTGTATCAAATCGCGCACATCAGCTGGCCTTTGTCCGGCGACACCGGCTTAACAAGCGACAGCACCGGCGCGCAGCGCTTAGCGAAAACCTGGAATCCGGCAGAATGGCGGATGCACCGGGCGATAGACCTAGGCTCCGGCGAGTTCAAGCAGACTTTCCTGCCCCTCGGCGACGATATCGTCGTAGAAAAAATTCGATATGCCGCCGCGGCTTTTGGACTGGAGCGTCGGTTTGCGCGCCGCAGCGACGGGAGCTGGGAACTGATTTATTACGCGGACATGGGCGAGTTGCGGTAGGCACGCAAGGATACTGCTTGTTTTTCTGAGCCGGAAAAAAGCAACCAATCCACCGCTATAAATCTCCCAACTGCGGCCGAATAATCAACTCCTCGACCACCGCAGCATCAGAAAGGTTATACGCCGCCCAAATCGCGCTCGCAATATCTTCCGCCCGCATCAGCCGGTCGGGCGGATAGTCGGCGCCGCGCCAGGAGTCTGACCAGGTTGCGCCGGGCAAAATCGACGTCACCTTGATGCCCTTACTTTTCATCTCCTCCCGCAGCACCTTGGAAAAACCCAGCAAAGCAAATTTGGAAATGGTGTAGGAGCCGCCGTTCGGATAGGCCGCAATGCTCGCAATGCTGCACATATTGAAAATGTGCCCCGCGCGCCGGGGAAGCATCATGGGCAGGAGTGCGCGGGTAAGATAGTAAGCGCTGTAGAGGTTCACTTCCATCATAGTCTCAAAAGCGCCGGCCGGCTCTTCGGATATAGCGCCCGGCATAAACAATCCGGCGTTGTTGACCAGCACGTCCAAATGCGGCCACTCGGCGCGCACAAAATCGGCAAAATGCAGCACCTCCGTGCGCTGGCTCAAATCGGCCTTGTGCACGCGCAAACGCGAATGCGGAAAATGCAAGGCCCAGTCGGCCTGCATCTGTTCTAAATCGGCTGCCGTGCGCGCGCACACGCAGACGTCAAATTGGTGCGCGGCAAATAATTCCGCGATGGCGCGGCCCAATCCCTTGGTGCCGCCGGTAACTACCACTGTTTTGTTCATGTGCTAGAATAATGTCACCCCTTCGGGGTTTTGTGATGGCGGTTATTTCTTTATGAAAAGGCGAATTCACTGCAAGTATCTGAAAACTCGCTAACTTCGCCCCCGATGGAAGCAAAAAGATTTAATTATTTCTACGACGTTGGCCGCTTCCTGGCAATGATGGGCCAGGCTTTCAGCCGTCCAGAGAAGTTTTCGATGTATTGGAAGGAAACGACCCGGCAAATGAACGATATCGGCATCGGGTCGCTAATCATCGTGTGCCTGATCTCAATCTTTATCGGGGCGGTCTCGGCAGTACAATTTGCGTATCAGTTGGACGGCCAACTGATCCCCAAATACTACATCGGGTATATCGTGCGGGATCTGGCGCTGATCGAACTGTCGCCCACCTTTACCTGCCTGGTGCTGGCCGGCAAGGTGGGTTCGAATATGGCGGCGGAACTCGGCGGCATGCGGCAGAAAGAACACATAGACGCCATGGAGGTCATGGGCGTTAATACGGCTTCTTACCTGGTGATGCCCAAACTCGTCGCCGCGCTCGCCGTTATTCCGCTCCTCGTCACCTACTCCGCGTTCGTGGCAATACTCGGCGGCTACCTGGCCGCGGTGCCCACGGAAATGATCACCCACGACGAGTACGTGCAGGGTCTGCTCTCCTACTTCGTGCCCTACAACGTCTTTATGATGTATGTAAAAGCCTTTGTTTTTTCCATCATCCTGACGCTGGTGTCCTGTTATCAGGGGTATTTCGTGACCGGCGGCAGCATCGAACTCGGCAAGGCCAGCACCCGGGCGGTCGTTTTCAGCGATATCCTGATCCTGCTCGCCGATTACCTGATCGCCGTTTTGCTGACGCGCTAGAATAATGTCACCCCTTCGGGGTTTGGCTAATGGGTTGAAAATAAACACAATATGATAGGATCATGTCACACCCTTTCGGGGTTTGGATAATGGGTTAGAAATAAAGTAACTACTTAGCCGGTCGCGTCTGAGCCAAAAAAGGATCCATTTTTTGCCAGACGAAGCGATTTTTTGCAGGCCGTAGCAGCGCTACGGTCAAAAAAAATTGCGAAGTATGGCGGAAAATGGGACTTTTTGGGCCAGACAGCGAGCCGGCTAAGTAGTTACGAAATAAATATACTATGTCTTTACAGTCTGTTATTGAATCTGCCTGGGAAAACCGCGCGCTTTTGCAAGAGCCGACCGTGCGGCAGGCCGTCGAGGAAGTCATTGCCGCGCTGGACGCCGGATCGCTGCGCGTGGCGGCGCCGCAGCCGGACGGCAGCTGGGTCACGTATGATTGGATCAAAAAAGCGGTGCTGCTCTATTTTCCCATGCGGCAAATGGAAACGACCAGCGTGGGGCCGTTTGAGTACCACGATAAAATGCCGCTGAAATCGGATTACGCCGAAAAGGGCGTCCGCGTCGTGCCGCCGGCCGTCGCGCGCTATGGCGCGTATATCGAAAAAGGCGCCATTTTGATGCCTTCCTACGTCAATATCGGCGCCTGGGTAGGCGGCGGTACGATGGTGGATACCTGGGCGACCGTCGGTTCTTGCGCCCAAATCGGCCGCAACGTGCACCTGGCCGGCGGCGTAGGCATCGGCGGGGTGCTCGAGCCGCCGCAGGCAACGCCCACGATCATCGAAGACGATTGCTTCATCGGCTCGCGCTGCATCGTGGTAGAGGGCGTCCGCGTGGAGCGCGAAGCCGTGCTGGGCGCCAATGTCGTGCTAACGCAGAGCACGCATATCATAGACGTGACCGGCGCCGAACCGGTCGTTCTGAAAGGCCGGGTGCCCCCCCGTTCGGTCGTTATTCCGGGTTCGTACACGAAGCAATTCCCCGCCGGCGATTTTCAGGTGGCCTGCGCGCTCATCATCGGCACCCGCCAGGAAAGCACCGACAAAAAAGTGTCGCTAAACGAAGCACTCCGGGAGTTCCAGGTCGCCGTCTGAACCGCTACTCGAGGGTAATTTCCTGCATCAGCACATCCCTGGAATTGCCGCCGACAAACACCCGGAATTTTCCTGGATCGGTTTTGAATTTCCCCTGGTGGTTCCAATAGCCCAGGTCGGCAGGCGTCAGTTGAAATTGTACCGTGCGTTTTTCGCCGGGCTTCAACAGGATTTTTTCAAAACCCTTCAATTCTTTTACCGGCCGGGCAATATCCGCCGCGACATCCTGAATATAGAGTTGGACGACCTCCGCGCCGGCGGTTTGGCTGGTGTTGGTCACGTTCACGCGCACCGTTACCGGTTTCCCGGATCCAACAGGCGCCTTGACTTCGAGGCCGGAATATTCGAATCGGGCATAGCTCAGGCCGTAGCCGAACGGATAGGCCGGGTCTTTCGGCAAATCCAAGTAGCCGCTGGTCCATAGCGTGCCGAATTCCGTTTGCGGGCGTCCGGTGCTCAGGGCGTTGTAGTAGAGCGGCACTTGCCCGGGGTGCTGGGGCCAGGTTAGCGGCAGTTTGCCGGAGGGGTTTACTTTGCCGGTGAGTACGTCGAGGAGCGCGTTGCCGGTTTCGAAGCCGGGTTGCCAGGCCACCAGGATGGCGGGCACATTGGCATTGGCCCAAGGGAATACCAGCGGTCGGCTGTTGAAGAGCGCCATCACGACCGGTTTGTTGCCGCGGCTGACGATGCGCAGGATCGTTTCCTGTCCGCGCGGCAATTCGAGCGAGGCCACGGAACGGCTTTCGCCGCAATCGAACCCGCGTTCGCCGACGCAAACGATCACGACTTCCGCCTCCTGAGCGGCTTTGAGCGCAGCGGAGTATGCTTTTTCATCGCAGGTGGCGTTGAGGCAGATTTCGGTTACGGTTACTTCAAATCCCAGGGCCTCCAATCCGGGTTTCAGGGCCATCGCCGGCGTGACGACCTTAGTAGAGTCGTATTCGCGCATGCCCAGGCCGAGCGTCCAGAAGCTCATATAGTCCTTATTGCCACGGCTGTCGGCGTACGGGCCGATGATGGCGATTTTTTTAAACGGGCTTTCCGGCGTGAGCGGCAGCAATCCGCCGTCGTTTTTGAGCAGCACCATACTTTCCGCGGCCAGCGCGCGGGCGGCGGCGCGGTATTCCGGTTTTTCGAGGGTATTTGCCCGGCGTTTCGCGTCGAGGTAGCGGAAGGGATCGTCGAAAAGTCCGAGTTGGAATTTGAGGCGGAGTACCCGTTTGACGGCCTCGTCTATTTGCGTTTGCGAAATGCGCCCGCTTTCCAGGGCTTTTTTCAATCCGCGCTGGTACGTTCCGCCGGCCATATCCATATCGCAGCCGGCGGCGAGGCATTTAGCCGACGCGTCGGCGTCGTCGGTAGCGGCGCCGTGCACGATCGTTTCGCCCACCGAATTCCAATCGCTCACCATGAGGCCCTGCCAGCCCCATTCCTTGCGGAGAATATCCTCCTGTAGGAAGCGGTTCATCGTGGCCGGCACGCCGTTCAGGGTATTAAAGGCGTTCATGAAGGTAGCGCAGCCGGCATCGGCTGCGGCTTTGAACGGGGGCAGGACGATTTCCCGCAGGCGTTGCTCGCTCATATCCACCGTATTGTAATCGCGGCCGCCTTCTGCGAAGCCGTAGGCGGCGAAGTGTTTGGCGCAGGCGGCGACGGTATTGGGGAGCGACAGGTCGGCGCCCTGGAATCCGCGTACGCGTGCGGCGGCGATTTTGGCGCCCAGCCAGGGGTCTTCGCCGGCGCCTTCCATCACGCGCCCCCAACGGGGATCGCGGGAGATATCCACCATCGGCGCGAAGGTCCAGTGCTGGCCGTCGGCCGAGGCCTCTTCGGCGGCGATGCGCTCCGCCTGTTCGATGGCTGCCAAGTTCCAGGAGGCGGCCTGCGCCAGCGGAATTGGGAAGATCGTTTTATACCCGTGGATGACGTCGAATCCGAAGAGCAGGGGAATCCCCAGGCGGGATTCCTTGACGGCAGTTTCCTGCAGGATGCGCTTGTTGTCGAAATTTGTATGACTCAGGATGCTGCCTGCTTGTCCGGCGCGGATTTGATTCAGCAGGTTGTCCTTGTTGACTGGCGTTCCGGTGCTGATATCGCCGGTCACCTGATTGATTTGGCCGATTTTTTCCTCCAGCGTCATTTTAGCGAGCAGGGCCTGCACGCGTTGTTCGATATTGGCGGCGGAAGACTGGGCGGCGGCCGGGAGCGTCCAGCCGATACAAAGCGCTGTTAGGGCGCAGCATAGTATTTTTTTCATAATCAATAGATAAAAATACGACCGGCGGGCCGGCGCTAAAATTTTAGAACCTTGTTGTATTGGGGGATAAAATAATATTTAGTCGTCTGTTTTTTTTGAAACAAACAGACGGCCAAACAAAATATTTGTTGTTTCACAGGCTGTTCCTGGACTTATTACATTACTGTTCTTTCATAATTTGCACCCGCGCGCCATCGTGGAGGTTCATTTGGCCAGACACTACTACGCGTTCGCCGGCAGACAGGCCGGCGCTGACTTCCACTTTTTCGCCGACGGTAACGCCCAATTTGACGGGGCGTTCCAGGGCGATGGAGTCCGTTCCGACTACATACACCTTGGCGTCCTGCAGGCTGCCGGTAATCGCTTTGCGGGGCAGCACAAGGCCTTGGCGGCTGTCGCTGAATTCAAAAATCGCTTTCGCGTGCATACCGGCACGGAGCGGCTGTCCGGGCAGGTTCGGTACCTCGATTTCCACATCGTAGTTAAAAGCGTTATCGGCCCGCAATCCGATATTGGTTACCTTGCCCCGGATCGGTCTGTTGGGATACACATCGGCAAATACCATGACCGTCTGGCCTTTTTTCACGTGCAGAATATCCCGTTCGATCACTTTGACCATCAGGAACAATTTTTCCAGGTTGGTGATTTGCGCCACCTGAATGCCCGGGCCGATCACGCTCCCGCGCTCGATAAACCGCAGACCCATTGTGCCCGTCATCGGCGCTTTGATGGACGTATTGGCGATTTGCTTTTGCAGCCCCTTTTGCTTTGCTTCGGCGGCCAGCAAGCCCAATTCGATATCCTCGATTTTATTTTTGGGCACCGCCTCGCCGGAAATCAGGTTGTCCAGGCGTTCTTTGTCCTTTTTGAGTTTGGCGATATTCGCCTCCGTGGCGTCCAGCTCGATGCGGAGAATCTCCTCGTCCACTTTGGCGATCACCTCCCCTTCTTTTACCCATTCGCCTTTGTTTTTATTGACGGCCACGACCCGTCCGGCGGTTTCGGAGATCACAAACATTTCCTTTGTCGGCAGGAATATACCATTAGTTTCCAGACGATTGGAGAGCCGTTCCATTTGCGGACGAAGCACTTCGACCGGCACGTGCGCGCGGCCCACCAGGGATATCCGGGCTTCATTTTCAATGCTCTTTTTGTTGGCGCAGAGTTTCCAGCCGATCAGGCAAAAGCCGGCGATCAACAAGAGCCAGAGATAAGCGTACTTTTTCAACAGATATAATTTTTAAGCGACTACCCTGCGGCGGCTTGCGCTTAGAGCATATTGGCGCTAAAACAGGCCGCGCAGGGACTTATTTTCAAAATGCGCCGCAAAATACGGAAAAAGTTGGGTTCCGGCGCGCGCACGAAATGTCCGTTTATTGCGTTCATTCAACGAAGCGCCGTATCTTTGCACACGGCGACCATATTTTTAAAAACGCGTTCCACAAATACCTGATATACATGCGCTTACTAATCGCTTTTTTGCTTTTGCTGTGCGGCGGATCTGCTTTTTCCCAAAATTTACCTGATCGCCTGACCGCCAATTTCACGTTTGACGATTGCGACGGCTTCGACGACAGCGGCAACGGATCGGCTGCCGCCCTGGTAGGCGGTCCCTTGTGCGCCTGCGGGGTGGTGGATTCTGCCCTGCGTTTCGACGGCAAAAACGACGCCCTGTTTCTGGTCGGCCCGGTGAATGACGTGTTTTCTACTTCCGACTTTTCGGTGAGCTTTTATATGAAACCCCTCACCCCGGCGCCCGGCCCGGGCAGCAATAGCACGCAGGTCATCCTCGCCAAACAAAGTATCTGCAACCGGGATAATGTTTTCTGGGTGCGCTACCAGCCGAATACCAAAGTGGTGTCCTCGCTGATCGCCGAAAACGACAGCCTGCTGATTACGGTTAGCGGCAAACTCGATGCCGACCCCTGCTGGCAACTCATCACGCTGGTGCGCAGCAACCTGCAGTACACGCTGTACATCAACGGCGCATTGCGCGACTCCCGAAGCGCCTCCAAACGCATCAACCTCAACTCAACCGCCAACCTCCGGGTCGGCGAGGCCGTCTGCCAACTCGATACCAATTATTTGGGTTACTTGGACGAACTGCAGTTCTACAACAAAGCCCTGAAACCGGACGAATTTCGCCTGATAGACCGCCGGCCCGATAAAATCGCCAACTCCGACACGCTGATCTACCTGGGCAACAGTTTCAATATCGAAATCACGAACACCTGCGCCACGCAGTTTAGCTGGTCGCCCACCGCCGGCGTCTCCGATCCGACAAGCCCCACCCCGACCATTACGCCCACTGCCACAACCGAATATACCCTGATCTTTGAACACCAGGGCGAATGCCTGGGGAAAGACCGGATTCTCGTGAAAGTAATAGACCCGGATACGCTCGACTGCACGCAGATTTTTATCCCCAATGCGTTTACGCCAGGGGCTTCGCCCGGCCGGAACGACCGCTTCGGCGTCAGCAATCCGTTCGCGGTGAACGATTTTATCTCGTTTGAAATTTTTGATCGCTGGGGCGGGCGCATGTTCAATGCCACCTCGGCCTTCGAAACCTGGGACGGGAATTTTCAGGACAAACCAGTCAATCCAGGCGTCTATCTCTACCGCCTGCGCTTTCGGTGTCAAGGACAGGAAGAACTTCGAACCGGCAGCGTGACGCTGCTGCGATAAAAATAGGGATTTTACAGAAAAGTATTTCGCCGCCTTCGGCGGCGAAATAGAAGCGTGCATGGCCGTCTTTTTTTGATTTTTCTAAAAAAAAATCAAAAAAAGACGGCCATGCAACGTATTATTTTAATTCGAATAGAATGAACTCCCCACTTTGCCTATTTCTTGAAGGCAGCAATCGCCTGTTTAGAAAAATCCGATAACGACAAACGGCCGCTGATAGCGGCCCGCTCAGCCATCAGATCGTCCCAACCCTCCGTGCCTTGCCAAAAAACGCGCTTGAGCGCCGTCAGGGCTTCCGGGCTGTAGTCGCTCAATTTTTGACAAAACTGGGCGATGCGCGCGTCCAGCGCCTCGGCGGAATCCAGCACGTCCTGAAACAAACCCTTCGCCTGCGCCCAATCGGGCGCTTGCCAATCCTCCGGCGTGAGCGCCATCTGCATATAGGCCGCCGTACCGATTTTCCGCTCCACGGCCGGTCCGATTACAAACGGCCCAAAGCCGACGGCCAATTCGCTCAGGCGGACGGACGCCCACTGCGTCGCAAAACAGTAATCCGTAGCGGCGGCCAACCCGACGCCGCCGCCGACTGCCTTGCCGTGTATCCTGCCGACAATTATTTTCGGGCAGCTGCGCATGGCGCAGATCACCCGACCGAATCCGGAAAAAAACCGGTTGGCCGTCTCGTCGTCAGCGATCGCTATTAATTCATCAAAGCTGGCGCCGGCGCAAAAAGTGCGGTGCTCGGCGCTTTCCAGCATAATCACTTTTACCCGCGGATCCGCGCCTGCCTCCGCAAACGCGTCCGTCAATCCCTGCAGCAGACGGCTGGGCAGACTGTTGTGGTTTGGGTGGTAAAATACGATGCGCGCAATCCCGGCGGGGTTTACTTCCAGGCGGACGTAGCCTTGTTGGGTGATGTTGTCTGACATGGTGGTGGATTAATGCGTGAAGAAAGAAGCTATTTGAAAAGGGACTGATTGCCACAAAACGCGTCGTTTTGAGGCATTTTATTTCAAAAATATACGCGTTCCAGGCTCGCCGGTTTGCCGGCGGGGGATCGAACCGCGTGCCAAAGTTAGGGGTTCTGCACCGGATTCCAAATAGCCGCTGATTGGCGTCCCATACCGCGTCAGGCATTTTTCCGAAGCATTTCACGCATCCGCCGTCCAAATGCTGCGGCATCCGCGCTGCTGATTTGTACTTTTGAGTATTGGAGTTATATTTGCCCAGATAAACAGTAACATCAAACAGAGTAACTACTTAGCCGGTCGCGTCTGAGCCAAAAAAGGATCCATTTTTTGCCAGACGAAGCGATTTTTTGCAGGCCGTAGCAGCGCTACGGTCAAAAAAAATTGCGAAGTATGGCGGAAAATGGGACTTTTTGGGCCAGACAGCGAGCCGGCTAAGTAGTTACCAAACAGATATAATATAGGTGTTCGCCCAGAATCTGCATTCCAGCGAGGCCCTGCGCGCCAGCTTTCGGGATTGCTACGAGCGCGGCACTATGATTTCGCATCCATCGTGCGCCTGGGCGATCTGATCCCGCAGGCCATTTTGCTGGAAGACGAGCAGTTGCTGATGTATTATGATATTGCGCGGGATAGGGTGTAGGGTTTTGGCAGATATTGGAAGAATGATGTAACTTTACGGCATGCGTATCCATCATATTGATATCAAAAATTTCAGGGGTATCGAGCATTTGGCGTTCGATCTGCATCCGCAATTCAACCTGCTTATCGGCGAAAATGGCAGCGGTAAAACTGCTATTCTGGAAGCTTTGACCGTGGCGATGGGTTCCTTTTTCGTGGGTATTCGCGGAGCCGATTCCCGATTGATACGCGATGAAGACATCCGGATATTCAGAACGCCGGAAGGCTCGGTCGAATTCAGTCCAGAAACACTGATCCTCGCCACGGGGAAGATCAACGGCGGATCGGCGATTACATGGGCCAGAGAGCGTCAGGGCATAAAGGGGAAGACCCGTTACAAGTACGTCGCAGAATTAAAGAAGACCTCGGAGAAACTGTATCGCTCCCTGACCGACTCTTCCCGGAGTGATTTCATGGATATGCCGGTATTGGCTTATTACTCTACAGCAAGGCTCTGGAAGGAAGGACGTGTTAACCAGAAAAAAGAAAAAGGAGAGAAGACCGTACGCAACGTGCCTTCCCGACTGCGTGGGTACAAAGATGCGTTGCAGACGAACTCCACCTTTGCCATCATGCTAAAATGGTTTGAGGGCAAGTTCTCCGCTTTGCGGATTAAAAGAGAGCCTTCCATTCAATTAGAGGCCGTTCGGTCGGTCATTGTACGAAACATACCGGGCTGCAAGAACGTGTACTGGGAATTTGACCCCGACAGGATTCGGACCTTGTACATTGAATTTGAAAATGGAGAAGATTTGCCGTTCAGTTATCTCAGCGACGGCTACCGCAATTTGCTCGCTATTTTTGCCGATATTGCCTATCGTTGCGTCACGTTGAACCCGCATTACGGGGCGGAAGCGCCTGCCCAGTCTGCCGGGATCGTGTTGATTGATGAACTGGATTTGCATTTGCACCCGGCCTGGCAAAAGACCATCATCAAACAGTTGAAGGAGACCTTTCCGAACATCCAGTTTGTGACCACCACGCATTCGCCGTTTCTGATTCAAGAGACGGCGGACGGAGAACTATTTCGCTTAACGAACACCAATCATATTACTGCAGGAGGGGCTGAGCAATATAGTTTAGAGGACGTTGCCGAATATCTCCAACAAGTGTCCGATCCGGCATGGAGTTTAAAAAAGAAGGTAACTACTTAGCCGGTCGCGTCTGAGACAAAAAAGGATCCATTTTTTGCCAAACGAAGCGATTTTTTGCAGTCCGTAGCAGCGCCAGAGTAAAAAAATTGCGAAGTTTGGCGGAAAATGGGATTTTTTGAGCCAGACAGCGAGCCGGCTAAGTAGTTACAAAAATTCAGAGAATTGAAGTAGGCGCAGAGGCAAGCATTTACCATACTGCGGACAAACGCTTTGCCTTTGTCCTTGATAAATTCACAGCGGAGGTGCAGGAAAGTGTGCTGGCGCTCCGGCCCCGGACGGTGATTTGTCTGGATAGCCTCTTTCAGGGGCAAGACATGGTAAAAACCAATGCGCAACTGAAGTTTGAGGACAACGATATTACATTTAAGACGGTGTAAAGGATGGAAAAAAACTTGCAAAACATAGACCTGGATCTGCTTTTAAAACAAATCAATGATTTGATTACTCAAAGCAAGGTTGTGGCAGGCCGGGCCGTAAACGCTACCCTGACTGCCCTGTATTGGCGAATTGGGAAAACACTGCTGGAACAAAATCTGGAAGAAGGCAAATCCGGGTACGGCAAACAGGTCATTGCAAATCTCTCCACCCGGCTCACACATCTATATGGAAGCGGATGGAGCCAACGGCAGTTGTTTTATTGTATTCAACTGACGAAGTCAATACCTGATGCGGATATTTTGCACACGGTGTGTGCAAAATTGAGTTGGAGTCATATCCGTCTGATTATTCCTATAGATGACCCTCTGAAGCGCGATTTTTACTTCCAAATGGCCCAAATGGAGCATTGGAGCGTGCGTACCTTGCAGGAGCGTATCCAATCCATGCTCTATGAACGCACGGCCATCAGCCGAAAACCGGAGGAGACTATCAAAAATGAGCTGGAGCACCTGCGGGATGCGCAACAGATCAGCCCCGATTTGGTATTTCGCGACCCGTATGTGCTGGATTTTCTAGGGCTGAAGGACAGCTATTCCGAGAAAGACCTTGAATCGGCTATTCTCTCCGAATTGCAGCGGTTTATTACGGAGTTCGGCGCTGATTTTGGATTTATGGCGCGCCAGAAACGCATCACGATTGACGACCGGGATTATTACATAGATCTGTTGTTTTTTCACAGAAGGCTGAAGTGCTTAGTGGCCATTGATCTTAAACTCGGTGAATTTGAAGCAGGATACAAGGGCCAAATGGAACTTTACCTCCGATACTTGGAAAAGTACCTCATGGTAGAGGGCGAAAATATGCCCATTGGCCTGATCCTGTGCGCCGGCAAAAACAGCGAGCATATCGAACTGCTGCGCCTGGAACAGAGCAACATTCGGGTAGCGGAATACCTCACGGTACTTCCGCCGAAAGCCTTGTTGGAGGCCAAACTCCATGAAGCCATTGAAAAAGCACGTGAACTACTCAATCAAAGAGTCAGCGAATGAAACTCCAATTCGACAAAAACCAGCAGTACCAATTAGACGCCATTGCGGCGGTCATTGACCTCTTCGAGGGGCAAGATCTGAACACGTCTGATTTTGAGTTCAGCCTTTCCGATCATGCAACAGGTAGTTTGCAGTTCACCGAGGCAGGTGTAGGCAACAGGCTTACCATTGCGCCGGAGCAGATTTTGACGAACCTGCACAAGATTGTCACTAATTGTCACGAATCACCAAAAGTATCCCACCTCAAATTCCAGGCGCGCCGCACCGGAGCTTCCCGAAATGCTGTTCCCGCCTGCCAAAACAAAAACGTAACTACTTAGCCGGTCGCGTCTGAGACAAAAAAGGATCCTTTTTTTGCCAAACGAAGCGATTATTTGCAGGCCGTAGCAGCGCTACGGTCAAAAAAAATTGCGAAGTATGGCGAAAAATGGGACTTTTTGGGCCAGACAGCGAGCCGGCTAAGTAGTTACAAAAATTCAGAGAATTGAAGTAGGCGCAGAGGCAAGCATTTACCATACTGCGGACAAACGCTTTGCCTTTGTGCTGGATAAATTCACAGCGGAGGTGCAGGAAAGTGTGCTGGCGCTCCGGCCCCGGACGGTGATTTGTCTGGATAGCCTTTTTCAGGGGCAAGACATGGTAAAAACCAATGCGCAACTGAAGTTTGAGGACAGTGAGATTACTTTTAAGACGGTGTGAACATTTTCCAGAAGTCTGGAAAATTGATTTAAACAGATGAAATGGTAGATAAATATGGAAATTCTACATAATTACGAAGCATTAGTGCAGGGCATCAAGCAAACCTATCAAAATGGGCAAGCCAGTGCTTTACACGCTGCGCAAAGGGAAATGGTGATGACCTACTGGGCTATAGGCAAACATATAGTAGAGCACGAGCAGTTGGGCAATCAAAAATCGGTGTATGGCTCCAGTATATTGGAACGCTTATCAAAGGATTTGTCACACCAATTGGGGCGAGGGTTTGATCGTAGCAGATTGATTTACATGCGTTTATGCTATGTAAAATACCCCGATTCGAATCTTTTGTCACACCAATTGACCTGGTCACACTATACGGAACTATTGAAAATAGACCACGACCTGGAGCGAAGTTTTTACGAAAAACAGGCCATATTGGAAAAATGGACGGTACGCGAACTCAAACGCCAGAAAGAAAGTGCCTTATTTCTTCGACTTGCCGCTTCACAAGATAAAGACGGAGTCCTGCAATTAGCATCAAAAGGAAAAATTGTTGCGCAACCCGCAGACTTATTGCGTGATCCTTATGTGTTTGAGTTCCTAAAAATACCAGAGCCTTTCCACATCGCTGAAAAAGAACTTGAAACCCGTTTGATCAATAATATGCAGCAATTCCTGTTAGAACTTGGGAGGGGATTTGCCTTTGTTGGCCGACAATATGGCATTACCGTCAATAACAAGCGACACCGGATAGATCTTGTATTTTATCATCGTTTTTTGCGGTGCTTTGTATTGGTTGACCTGAAGGTAAATGAAGTCAGGCACAACGATATTGGTCAAATGAATATGTACCTCGGCTATTTTGCAAAAGAGGAATATTTTGAAGGCGATAACCCGCCAATTGGCATCATACTCACCAAGGATAAAGATGAATTATTGGTGGAATATGCCACATACGGAGTTACAAGCCAACTCTTCATCTCCAAATATCAATATTACCTGCCTAATGAAGCCGAACTACGGACCAAATTAGAAGCCATATTAAGTCTCCCATGAAACTACAATTCGACAAAAATCAGCAGTACCAACTGGATGCAATCCAGGCTGTTATTGACCTCTTCGAGGGGCAAGTCCTGAACACGTCTGATTTTGAGTTCAGCCTTTCCGATCATGCAACAGGTAGTTTGCAGTTCACCGAGGCAGGTGTAGGCAACAGGCTTACCATTGCGCCGGAGCAGATTTTGACGAACCTGCACAAGATTCAGTATAAAAACGGTGTAGCGCGTTCTGAGCAGTTGGAAACCCTGAACTACAAAGATGAAAACGGTAAAACGGTCACCACCAACTTTGGGAACTATTCCATCGAGATGGAGACGGGGACGGGCAAAACCTACGTTTACCTTCGCTCCATTTACGAACTCAACAAGGTGTATGGGTTCAAGAAGTTCATCATTGTTGTGCCGTCGGTTGCCATCCGGGAAGGAGTTATCAAAAACCTGCAAATCACCTTTGACCACTTCCAGGAAATCTACGAAAACGTACCTGCCAATTTTGAATTGTACGATTCAAAAAAACTGGTCAGCCTGGCAAATTTCGCACGCAGCAATACCATTCAAATCCTGGTAATCAACATTGACAGTTTCACCAAAGACCAAAATATCATCAACCAGGTCAGGGAAAGAGGTATCAAACCCATCGAGCATTTGCAGGCAACCAGCCCGATTGTGATCGTGGATGAGCCTCAGAACATGGAGACAGATATTCGTAAAAAAGCGATTGCAAACCTGAATCCCTTGTTCACCATGCGTTATTCCGCTACCCATACCAACCTCTACAATCTGCTTTACAAACTTGACCCTGTAAAGGCATACGACCTGGGATTGGTCAAACAAATCGAGGTGGATTCCGTGCTTTCGCAGTTTGATAGCGGTGGGGCGTTTGTGAGCCTGGACGGTTTCAAATTGGCGAAACAGTCCGTTTCTGCTAATATCACCTTGCTTGTACATGAGAAAAGCGGCGTTGTAAAAAAAGCATTGACCGCAAAAACAGGGGACAACCTTTACTTGCTTTCCGGCGGCGTGGAAGCTTACAGAGATGGGTATGTCATTAACTCCATTGATTCAGAAGAGGAGTTGCTTGAGTTTTCGAGTGGTAACATACTATACAAAGGTCAACCACAAGGCGGCCTAACCAATGAGGTGCAAAAGGAAATGATAAGGGCTACCATTGAAAACCACTTCAGAAAAGAACTGCAACTCAATGAATTGGGTATCAAGGTGCTTTCCGTTTTCTTCATTGATAAAGTAGCCAATTACCGTGCTTACGATGCAGCCGGAAACCCGCAACCAGGGCAGTTTGCAGTTTGGTTTGAGGAGTTGTTTGCTGAAATATCCAAGAATCCAAAATATAAGAACCTTTATGCTCATCCCGTTGCGGACATGCACGATGGGTACTTTTCCCAAGACAAGGGCAAATTCAAAGACAGCAAGGAAGGCAAGGCAAATAAGGCAGATGATGAAGCCTATCAGTTGATCATGAAGGATAAGGAAAGGCTTTTGGATATGAATACACCTTTGCGTTTCATCTTCAGCCACTCAGCCTTGAGAGAGGGATGGGACAATCCCAATGTATTCCAGATTTGCACCCTGAACGAAACCAAATCTGAAATCAAGAAACGCCAGGAAATCGGACGTGGTTTGCGTTTATGCGTTGACCAAACAGGCGAAAGAAACCTGGAAAGAAGCATCAACCGTTTGACGGTGGTGGCCAATGAGCGTTATGAAGACTTTGCCAAAGCCCTGCAAAATGAAATAGAGCAGGATTGCGGTGTGAAATTCGAGGGTAGAATCAAGAATGCCCGTTCCCGTACCAAAGTAGAACTGAAAAAGAGCTGGCAACTTGACCAAAATTTCATGGATTTGTGGGAAAGAATCAAGCATAAAACAGCGTATCGAGTCAACTACGATACCCAGGAACTCATCAAAACGGCAGGTGAAAGTGTGAGGAATATGCCTTCCATTCCTAAGCCCCAAATTCAGCGTATCAAGACGGAATTGGAGTTTGTGAAGGAAGACGGGGTGCTGCACGAAGTAGGCGGTACGGTCAAAAGTTCAAAAGACCGAGTTATCAATGATACCAGGTTTGACATACCGGATTTTGTCGGTTACATCCAGTCAAAGACGGAACTAACCAGGGACACTATCAGCAAAATCATCCTGCATTCAGGGCGTTTGGGCGATATTTTCAACAACCCGCAAATGTTCATGGATGCAGTGGTAAGGATTATCAAAGTAGAGTTTGACAGGCTCAAAATCAACGGTATCAAATACGAAAAGATAGCAGGTCAGCGCTATGAAATGAAGCTCTTTGAGAGCGTGGAAATTGAATCCTACATCGAGAACCTGATTGCCGTCAAAAACCAGGACAAGACGCTTTACAACTACATTCTGATTGACTCTCTTTCTTCACCGGAAAGGAAGTTTGTAGAGGCGTGCGAGTCCAGGGACGACATTCTTTTCTACATCAAACTGCCTTCCTGGTTCGTTATCAAAACCCCCATTGGAAACTACAATCCCGACTGGGCTTTGATAAAAAGAGAGGACGGCGACGAAACCAAAATCTACTTTGTTGCTGAAACAAAGGATGCCAAAGCGGCCCATGATATGACCCTTTTGCGTGAATCAGAACGTGTGAAAATCAAGTGCGGTGAAAAACACTTCGCTGAGTTTTCGGATGTTAAGTTTCAGGCGGTGGGGAGTGTGGCGGATTTGAAGTCCCTGGTGACTTCCGGTCAATCTGCCTCCCCATGTTCCGATTT
>JAUMBL010000061.1:0-8721 GCA_032115775.1 Saprospiraceae bacterium
GTTACGGGGTGGACGGCGAGGCGCTGCGCCTCGGCAACGCGCTTTGTCTGGACGCCGCCTGCCAAAACTACGCCGCCAATCTGCTGAAGGCGCGTTTTACCAACTGTATTATCCTCGGCGGGCGGGCCGATCAGATTGCCTTGTTCGACCGCATCGGCGACGGGCAGCTGATGGATTACCGCTTTGAGCACTGTGTTACGCGGGTACGCGACCTGATCAAGCCGACGGCCTCGCCGGAATTTTTGGATCGCTGCCAACCTTGTTTGTATGCAGAGAGCAACGATACGGTATTTATTGATCCGAACAAAAATTTGTATCGCCTGGATACCCTGGCTTCCCTGGCCAATAAATTTGCCCGGCCGATTCCGGGCATTCTCCGGGATTTGGACGGCAAGTTGCGGGATTTGAGCGCGCCGGACGCCGGGTGCTATGAGATTGAATTTTAACGCCGGCGATTTTCAGGGCAGTTGAATCGTGTAAGAGTACGTCTGCGTCGTCGGCTCTGCCTGCGATGTCCGGGGCGTTTCCGCAGCGGTTGGCGTTACGACGTATTGCACCTGCATTTGCATTTGTTGTGGCGGAGCGGGCGCTTGCGGAACCGGCTTTTTAAATTGCACCTTGATTTTTTTGTGAAACAGCACCTTGATACCGCGGTTTTTCCCCACGTCAAACTGCAGCATTTTCAGCACGCGCGTCGCCTCCTCGTCGCAGCCGAATCCGAGGTGCTGGAGGATCCGAACGTCCGTGACAGCGCCTTTGTGGTTGATGGTGATCTCGCAATATACCGCCCCTTCCACGCCTTCCGTCTCTGCGGCGGCGGGATAGCGCAGGTGCGTGTAGATAAACTGCGTCAGGGCTTTCGGACCGCCCGGGAATTCCGGTTGGCGGATGAAATGTTTGGGTTTTTTTTCTTTTTCCATAGTTGCTGAAGCACCTTTAAAGAAGCAAAGATAAGCGCATCCAGGGAATTTTGGCACATTCCGGGTTGGCGCTTCCTACCGTATTTTGCCGATCATACTGGAATCAGGTTGCAAGCGCGTAAATTTGCCCTTGCAAGCGCGGCGCTTAATAGAAGCCGGCATCCACAAATGCAAGCAAAGGGGAAAATTATTGGCGGAATTATCGGGATGTTCCTGTTGGATCGGGCGGGGATGCCCTTGGGCGGGCTTGTGGGTTTTTTTTTCGGGATGATTGCAGGGCATTTTTTGATTGACCTTCCGCGGGTTGCTGCGCGCGCGGCGGCGGACGAGGCGCGCGCCCATCGGCGGCGGCAGGGCGTGGTTATTTTTCACGTTTTTCGGATGTGCGCCAAGATTGCCAAATCGGATGGCCGGGTGAATCAGGCGGAGGTACTGCTGATGGAAAAATTGATGGTGCAGCACTTCCGATTGTCGGCAGCCGGGCGGCGGGAGGCGATTCAGATTTGGAAAGCGGCAAAAGACTCGGAGGAGACTTTTGATGCATTTGCGCGCGCATTTTACCGCGACTTTGCGCGCGACCGCTACCAGATCATGAATGTGATGGACATCCTGTTTGCGGTTGCTGCCGCAGACGGCAGCCTGCACCCGCGCGAAGAGGCGTTGCTGCTGCGCGCGGCGGGCATTTTTCAAATCAGCAGGATGCACTACGATCGCATCAAAGGGCGGTATTTTCAGCCGCCGCCGCAGAAAACCGCGCACTGGTCGCCCCTGGATCCCCATTATGCCATCCTAGGCGCTTCGCCCACGGATTCTTTAGAGGAGATCAAGCGAAAATTTCGCAAACTGGCCATGGAATGGCACCCCGATAAAATGTTGGCCAAAGGCGCTTCCGGCGAGGCGATGCGCCATGCAAAAGAGAAATTTCAACAAATCAACGAGGCGTACGAGCGGATTTTGGATGCGCGAAAAAGCGGCTGACCCGCGTCGGGCGGGCTTCGGACGGTTTTCGCCCGGGTGTTCTTGACATGAAAAATCCAGCGGGGCTATGACGAGGCGGCTACTTCCTCCACGACAAAAAAGCCGTCCGATCCTTGCGCCTGGTACAACGGCATCAGCACCAGCCCGTCGCGCGGCGCCAGTACGGGGCCGTGCGCATCGTCTGCCAAGTGCTCGCCCGCCCGGATTGCCTGAAAATTCAGGTAGCCAGGGCGCATTCGAAACCGATCCTCTGGTCGGATGCTATGCACGTAGTGTAGTCTGGAGACCTTGGGCAGTTTTTGGGAGTAATTCAGCAGGATTTCTTGGTGTCGGGTGTTCATTTCCTGCGGTTTGACACAACCGGCGGCGTGCAGGGCATTGATGACTGCTGCGATACAGCGGCTGACGGAGCGCGGGTCTTCATGGCGTCCGCCCTCGAATGCGGCGGCCACGCAGTGTGCCGGCCGGTCTTTTTCGCAGAAAGCGCGGTTGGCGGCGTAATGGAGCAGCGTACCCCGGATCCCGTCCATCAGTCCGAGAATCACCGGCGCCTGGAGCGCTTTTGCCAGGCGGAGGCTGGCGGGGTCGCCGGCGGGGATACAAAAAACGCCTCCGTCTGCCGAGGTAGTGTGCAGATCGAGCAGGATCAGGGCGTCCGGATTGTTTTGTTGGATTGTTTCGCGCACCAGCGACAGGATTTCTGCCGCTTCGCGGTCTTCTGCTTCACGCGCTTCCGGGCGGGTGTGCAGGATGCGTTCGATTTCGGCAGGTTCCCAGATTCGGTTCAGGTCGCGGTGGATAAATCGTTTGCCGGCTTCGAGCGCTTGTTTGTTTCCCAGGATGCCCAGCAGCGTGCCTTCGAACCGGAACGTCGTCTTGGATTTTGCTTCTGCTTCCAGCAGCGCAAACACTTCCTGCAGTGCGTGCACGCCTGCGATTTCATTGCCGTGCACGGCTGCAAACACGACGACAAGCGCTCCTGGGTGTTGGCCGCCGAAGCGGCCGATCAATCGTTCCATACTTTCTCTTTCCTGCTATCCGGTGGACGGTGTTCGGCGCCCAGTAGCGCGTGAGGGTGTATCATAAGTCCGTGAAAGACCCGTTAAGCAAAAAAATATTTTGTTTGGTTGCCTGTTTTTTTGATTTTTTCTAAAAAAATCAAAAAAACAGGCAACCAAACATTATTTTATTTCGCAGCCGGGTTATTTTTTTGATTTAGGCCCTTTCTGTTTTTGCGTTCCGGGGGTAGGCGCCGTTTTTTTTGCGCTTGTTTTGGCCGGCGTTTCTGCGGCGGCTTTTTTTGCGGCTCTTGCAGCGCGGGCGAGCGCGAGCGCTTCGGCGCGGGATAGTTTGGGCGCGGCGGCTACTTTAGGCGTTTTTTCCGCTTTTTTTGTTGGCGTCGCCGGCGTTTCGGCGGCGGCTCTTTTTGCGGCTCTTGCGGCGCGGGCGCGTTCGAGCACTTCGGCGCGGGATAGTTTGGGCGCGGCGGTGGCTTTAGGCGTTTTTTCCACTTTTTTTGTTGGCGTCGCCGGCGTTTCGGCGGCGGCTCTTTTTGCGGCTCTTGCGGCGCGGGCGAGCGCGAGCGCTTCGGCGCGGGACAGTTTGGGCGCGGCGGCGGCTTTGGGCGCTTTGGGCGCTTTTTTCGTTGGCGTCGCCGGCGTTTCTGCGGCGGCTCTTTTTGCGGCTCTTGCGGCGCGGGCGAGCGCGAGCGCTTCGGCGCGGGACAGTTTGGGCGCGGCGGCGGCTTTGGGCGCTTTGGGCGCTTTTTTTGTTGGCGTTGCCGGCGTTTCTGCGGCGGCCTTTTTCGCGGCTCTTGCGGCGCGGGCGAGCGCGAGCGCTTCGGCGCGGGACAGTTTAGGTGCGGCGGCGGCTTTGGGCGCTTTTGGCGTTTTTTCCGCTTTTTTCGTTGGCGTTGCCGGCGTTTCTGCGGCGGCCTTTTTCGCGGCTCTTGCGGCGCGGGCGCGTTCGAGCACTTCAGCGCGGGACAGTTTGGGTGCGGCTGCGGCTTTTTCCGATTTGCTGGTCTTGCGGCGGCGAATTACGGCTGTTGGGGGCGTATCCACTACAGATTCCTGCGTTGTTTCCGTTTTGGCGGCTTCCTGTTCGCCTTCCAGTGCCAGTCGGATATGCGCCAAGTGGTGTTTGGCGTGCCAGGCGTAGAGCGCGATGGCTTCCGGGAGCGGTACGATGCGTTGTTTTTCCGGGTGGAAATAGCCGTTTTCGAGATCTTCGAGTTGCAGGCTGTTTAGAAAATAGACCCAGCGTTCATGCAGCGATTTGAGGATACTTAGTGAAACCTTCGGCGACAGTTCCTTGCTGTCCGGTAATTCGGCCCAGAGCGTTTCCTCATAGAGTTTGACTACCGGACCGGGTTCCGTCACGGCTAGTTTCATGCGGATGTACGCATTGACATGGCTGTCGGCCAGGTGGTGGACAATTTGACGCACCGTCCAGCCGCCTGGGCGATACGATTTATTATAGTCTTGTTTAGAGACCTTTTTTAGCAGTTTTTTCAGCTTTTTGGGAAAATCTTCCAGCGTTCGGATAAATCCCCGGATATCTTCATACGTATAGGTTTCTCTCGCTTCAAAGCGGCCAATAGGGTATCGGCGTTTTTCTAAATAATCCATTCAATAAAAAAATTAATGTGTGTGGAACAGTACTGTAGAAACTCCCTGAAAATCGTTGCCGGCCATGAACGCGCATTTTTGACTGTATGCTGGATCTATTTATTTAGAGCATGTTTGGAATTTTCTGCCGAAGGCAAAAATAGGGTCATTTTTTGTCAGTTTTTGCCTTTTTGAAGGAACATAGCCGGGGCTACGTGACTGAAAAAAGGTAGAAAATGGCGGAAAATGAACCATTTTTGACTCGGCGAGAAAATTCCAAACATGCTTTTAGATCCATTACCTCAAAAATTCACCTGGCTTGCAACAAAGATCGACTCATTTTTAAATCGCCAGATATTTTCTTTTGGCTTTCTAAAAGTATGCAAAGAACAAGAAAACGAACTTTGGTATTCTTTTATTGTAACTACTTAGCCAGCTCGCTGTATGGCTCAAAAAGTCCCATTTTTCGCCATACTTCGCAATTTTTTTTGACCGTAGCGCTGCTACGGCCTGCAAAAAATCACTTCGTCTGGCAAAAAATGGATCCTTTTTTGTCTAAGACGCGACCGGCTAAGTAGTTATCTTTTATTTTTAGAAATTGCATCAGCAAGATAAAAGTACGTTGTTTTTCGGACTAAATATCGAAATTAGCCAATAATGAAAAAATCTTAAAAAAAAGCCGTATTTTTAGGGCAATTAATATTTCGCGGCGTATTTTCGCAACGAAACGACTTGATTGGTAATTTAAACATCGCAATCTGTTTTTCGGTTGCGATTATGTAAAAAAAGTATTCGTTTTTTGCCGAATAAGCAGATTGTTGGGTTATTGGAATGCAGTGCAGGCAGTATGATGTCATTTTGTTCTAAAATACACGAGACACGCAATTCAATCGAAAAATAAAATTTCTATGGGAGTTCAAAAAGTAAACACACTGGATGGGAGCAATGAGATGCAATTGTTTGTGCGCGCCTTGTTAGACGATGTGCAGGCGCTGGAGTATATGTTGGAAAATGATTGGTTTGAGCGCGACATTGTTCGGATTGGCGCCGAGCAGGAAATGTGTTTGGTGCACAACAAAACAATGAAACCGGCGTGTATCAACATGCAGGTATTAGAACAAATGACCGATGCGCCCTGGTGTGTGACGGAACTTGCAAAATTCAATTTAGAGACTAATTTGAGTCCGCAGGAATTCACCGGCGACTGTTTGCAGTTATTGGAGGCGGAAAACCTGCAATACCTGGATCGAATACAAAAGGTGCTGGACGGGTTCGACGCGAGTATTGTATTGTGCGGCATTTTGCCCACGTTGCGGAAGCACGACCTGGAGATGGTCAATTTGACCCCGCGCGACCGCTATTTTGCCTTGATGGCCGCGATTCAGAAGCACATGCTGGGCAGTGCGTTTGAATTGCATTTAGAAGGTGTGGACGAGCTCATGTTGCGGCATGATTCGCCGCTTTTGGAGGCTTGCAACACTTCTTTCCAGGTGCATTTGCAAGTGGCGCCGAAAGATTTTGTAAAAATGTACAACATAGCGCAGGCGCTGGCAGGCCCGATTATTTCGATTTCCGCCAATTCGCCCTTGGTTTTTGGTCGCCGCCTGTGGCATGAAAGCCGCATTGCTTTATTTCAACAAAGCCTGGATACCCGTACCACTTCCGACCACATGCGCCAACGCCTGCCGCGGGTAAATTTTGGCAGCGGCTGGTTGCGGGGCGATATCACCCAAATACACAAAGAGGATATCAGCCGCTTTCGGGTGCTGCTGGCCGGCGCTATTGAAGAGGACTCTATGGCGCTGGTGCGCGAGGGCAAAGTACCCAAACTGCGCGCCCTGCAAATCCACAACTCCACCGTGTACCGCTGGAACCGCCCTTGTTACGGCATCTCGCCGAACGGAAAACCGCACCTCCGCATCGAAAACCGCGTGATTCCCGCCGGCCCCTCGGTGGTGGATGAGGTGGCCAACGCTGCGTTCTGGCTGGGCTGCATGATTACCATGGGCGAACGGTATGAGGACATCACTAAAACGATGGATTTTGCCGACGCCCGGGATAATTTCCTGAAAGCGGCTAAATTCGGCATTGATACGACCTTCACCTGGCTCAACGACAGCAAAATTTCCGCCAAAGACCTGATTTTGCAGGAGCTCTTACCCATGGCTCGCGAGGGACTTAAAAGCCGCAAGGTACGCAGCACCGATATCAGCAAATACCTGGACATTATCGAAGCCCGGACCAAAGACCACCGCACCGGCGCCCGATGGGCTCTGCGCTCCTACACCAGCCTGGTCAACCAGGTGACGCCCGACGAAGCCGTAGCCGGCGTCACGGCATTTACAATCAAAAATCAAAAAGACAATAAACCTGTGCACACCTGGAAAGAACCCACCGCCGCCGATCTCGAGGGATGGAATCCCCGGGAAATTAAAGTGGAAGAATTCATGTCCACCGATTTGTTCACTGTGCAAAAGGACGATCCGATTGATCTCGTCGCCGAAATCATGAACTGGCGCCGCATCCGCTATATGCCGGTGGAGAATACGAAAGGCGAATTGGTCGGTCTGATTTCTTCCCGCATGCTCCTCCGCTACTATGCGCGTCCGGATAAAATGGAACTCGAGCAGATCACCACCGTAAAAGACATCATGGTGGAAAAACCGCTCACGGCCACGCCGGAGACAACGGTAGTGGACGCCATGAAATGCCTGCGCGACAATAACATCGGCTGCCTGCCGGTTGTAAAAGGCAAAGAACTAGTAGGGGTGATCACGGAAATGGACTTTTTGCGCATCACGAGCCGCCTAATGGACAAATTTGATCAGCAGCAAAATGGGCAGGAGAAGGTTTGATTGGGCGCCGACCCGGTCTTTCTTCATTTCGCTGCTGCTTTTATTGCTCACCTTGTATCTGGGATACGGGGCGGATCGGTCGGATTTTGTTCCGCTGCTGACCGCTTGGTGCGCGTTTTTCGCACTGTACTGCCTGGCGGCCTTTCGCGCGGATTCAACGGAATTGAACTGGTATCTCCGCCTTGGCGTGTTGTTGCGGGCGGTATTGTTGTGTAGCATTCCCAATTTGTCGGACGATATTTATCGTTTTTTATGGGACGGCCGGTTGTTGGCAGCCGGGTATCATCCGTTTGCGCATCTTCCGGCGGATTTTATGCAGGGTGGCATTTTTCCGGAGGGGCTTAGTCCCGAATTGTATGAACGGTTGAATTCGCCGCACTACTATACGGTCTATCCGCCGGTTGCGCAGGCCGTTTTTGCGGTGGCCGGTTTTTTGGCAGCCGGCAGTGTGCTGGGCGGCGTGTTCATTATCAAACTCTTTCTTTTTGCCTGTGAATGCGGCACGATTCGGATTTTGCATCGGCAAGGTAGCGCTGCGCGCGGCCCCTCGCCCGCCCTGTTGTACGCCTTGAATCCGCTGGCGATCCTGGAGGTTTGCGGCAATGCGCATTTTGAAGGCGCCATGATCTATTTTCTGTTGTTGGGCGTGTATGCGCTGGAGCGCGCGCGGCCGGGTCCGGCGGCGCTTTGGTGGGCTTTGGCCGTGGCGAGCAAGTTATTGCCCTTGCTGTTTTTGCCGCTTGTCTGGCGGCGGCTGGGGTTTCGAGGCGGGCTGCGCTGGTTGGCGCTATTCGGCCTCTGTACGATCGCCTTATTCCTGCCCTTGCTTCAGCCGGAAATTCTGCGGCACATTGGCGACAGCCTGCACCTGTACTTTCACCAATTTGCGTTCAACGCCTCCGTTTATTATGCGCTCAAGGCCTTGATAATCCCCTGGGCGCCGCCTGCTGCGGATGTCGGGCGTACACTGGGACCCGTCTTAGGGCTGCTTACCGCCCTCGTGGTCGTCGGACTTGCGCTGTGTAGAACAGAAGCGCGGTTTCGGCAGGCGCTCACCTTGGCCGCGACCGTGTATCTTTTAAACGCCACCACGGTACACCCATGGTACGTGCTGATGCCTTTTGCATTGAGTTTGGGTCTTAACTGGCGGTATCCACTGGTGTGGACCGGCGTGGTTTTTTTATCGTATAGTCATTATAATGCGGGCGGTTTTCGGGAAAACTACTGGTTGATCACCCTGGAATACCTGCTGCTGTTGGTAGTGGTTTGTTGGGGTTGTGTAAAAAATATTTTGCCGCCGGAGGCGGCGAAATAAAACGGCGTTTAATCGCCTGTTTTTTTGATTTTTTTAGAAAAATC
>JAUMBL010000062.1:0-5044 GCA_032115775.1 Saprospiraceae bacterium
CCCTCGGCCGGGAAAATCAAAAAAGATTTCTCCAGTACGGATTACATTTCCTCCGGGAAATGAACCTGCTCACCGCCACCGGAAGCACGCGCCTCCGGTTGGGCGAAAAAGAACTGGCCACCGCAATCAATATGGCCAAAGTGCTCAATATTCAAAAAATAGACCAAATTGCCCGCTTTTTAAGCGACAATTACTATTACATCGAACGAAACGCAAACCCCAAAATCCTATTCCTCGATACCGGGGTGAAAATCAACCAGATCATGAAAGCCTCCTAAAACCGACCGCTCGCCCAATACCAACTGACAAAATTTCTACTATTACGTTAATCAAGAGGTAATTACTTGGCAAAAAAGGCCTAAAACCGAGCCCCTACGGCTCAAAAAAACGTGCCGGCTAAGTACTTGCATTAAAAGAATCAAAAGAATTATATGGGATGCCTCGGATGTTCTTGTTCAACCGGTAAAGATAGCGCCGGCGGCTGCCGCTCCAACGGCGGCTGCTCCTCGGGCGGCTGTAATCGGCACAATACCTACGATTGGATTACGGCGCTCGGAATTACCGACGCCCGCCCCTTCGAAGTCGTTGAAGTCAGCTTCAAAAACGGCTCTAGAAAGGAGTTTTTTAAAAACCCCTCCAATACCCGCACAACCACCGGCGACTATGTACTCGTGGAATCTTCCGGCGGCGGATATGACCTCGGCCAAGTATCCCTCTCCGGCGAACTCGTGCGGCTCCAAATGAAACGCAAACGGGTTCGCAATGACGCAAAACTCCAAACGGTTGTCCGCAAAGCGCATGAACGCGACCTCGAACGCCTCGACGAAGTGCGCCAAATGGAACGCGACGTCATGATTCGCGCACGCGCGATCTCCCGAACCCTCGACCTGAATATGAAAATCGGCGATGTGGAATTCCAGGGCGATGGCCGAAAATGTACCTTCTACTATACTGCAGACGGCCGGGTGGACTTCCGCGAACTCATCCGCCACTACGCCCGCGAATTCAAAGTCAAAATCGAAATGCGCCAAATCGGCGCCCGACAGGAATCCGCCCGGATCGGCGGATTGGGCAACTGCGGCCGCGAACTCTGCTGCTCTACCTGGCTCACCGAATTCAAAAGCGTGAATACCTCCGCCGCACGCTACCAAAATCTCGCCATCAACCAAACCAAACTCTCGGGTATGTGCGGGCGCCTGAAATGCTGCCTGAACTACGAACTCGATACCTATATCGAAGCGTTGGAAGAATTTCCGGATCGCGCCGAACGAATTAAAACGCGTACCGGACTGGCGATCCTGGTGAAAACGGACGTCTTTAAACGCCTCATGTTCTATACGTACGCCGATGACCGCTCGAAGTTCGTCCCGCTCCATGTGGATCAGGTCTGGGAAGTGCTGGAAATGATAAAAAACGACCAGATTCCCAATAGCCTCGACGATATCCTCGCCATGGCGCCGCAAGTCGAAGAGGTGGAAGACGAAGAACCTGATTTCGAAAGCGTGGACAACGTCATCGAACTGCCCATCGAAAAACGAAAGAAGAAGAAAAAGAAAAAGAAAAAAGGCCGCTCGGGCAACAGCGTCGCCGCAGCCGTGGAAAAACAAGACCGCACCGAATCCGGTAAGGGCGCCGACCGCCCCCAAAACCGACCGCCGCAAGGCAGCGATCGCCGCGGCGACCGCCCGCAACAACCCGGCGGCAAACGACCGGACGACCGCAGCAACCGCAAACCGGACGACCGCCCGCAACAACCCGGCGGCAAACGACCGGACGACCGCAGCAACCGCAAACCGGACGACCGCCCGCAACAACCCGGCGGTAAACGACCGGACGACCGCAGCAACCGCAAACCGGACGACCGCCCGGCTAACCGACCGCCCGATCAACACCCCCCGCAAAAAGACACACCGCCGGGAGGCCAAAACGACCAGCCGAACGCCGGAACACCCAAAAATAACAACCGGAATAATAACAACCGGAATAAACAAAAAAATCGCCCGCCGGATAATCCGCCGAAAGATTCCTGATCACCCGCGCCTGCAGCGCATATTAAAAATTATAGTAACTACTTAGCCGGTCGCGTCTGAGACAAAAAAGGATCTATTTTTTGCCAGACGAAGCGATTTTTTGCAGGCCGTAGCAGCGCTACGGTCAAAAAAAATTGCGAGTATGGCGGAAAATGGGACTTTTTGGGCCAGACAGCGAGCCGGCTAAGTAGTTACAAATTATACCCGGAAAGCCGGATAAGCCGCCGGCTAATCGTTATAATAATTCAATACCATGCCATACGACGTCACCATCATCGGATCAGGGCCGGGCGGCTATGTCGCCGCTATCCGATGCGCCCAGCTCGGACTCAGCACCGCAATCATCGAACGCTACCCAACCCTGGGCGGAACCTGCCTCAACGTGGGGTGTATCCCCTCAAAAGCCTTGCTCGATTCCTCAGAGCATTACCACGCCGCAAAAGAAAAATTCAACACCCACGGCATCGAACTGGAAAACCTGCGCGTTAATATGCCGCAAATGATCCGGCGAAAAAATGAAGTCGTGCACGATAATAACAAGGGCGTGGAGTTCCTGATGAAAAAAAACGGCATTGACGTCTATCACGGCCACGGATCTTTTATCGGTCCGAAAAAAATTAAAATTACCACCCGGGAAGGAATCGCGCAGGAGATAGAAACAGACCGCGCAATTATCGCAACCGGCTCTAAACCAATCGTGCCGGCCGATTTTAACTACGATAAAAAACGCGTCATCACTAGCACGGAAGCGCTCCAAATCGAACAAGTCCCTGGTAGTATGCTGGTGATCGGCGGCGGGGTGATCGGGCTCGAACTCGGCAGCGTATATGCGCGCCTTGGAACGAAGGTGCATGTCGTGGAATATCTCGACCGGATTATTCCTACTATGGACGCCGATTGCAGTCGCGAACTTGCCAAGTCGCTCAAAAGCCTTGGCATGGAATTTCACCTCCGACACGCCGTTACCTCCGTGAAACCCGCCAAAACGAAAGTGAAGGTGTCGGCTCAAAGCCGCGATGACAATGCCAAAATCCTGAACTGGGAGGTAGATTACTGCCTGGTCTCCATCGGCAGAAAACCCTACACGGATAACCTCGGACTCGAAAATATCGGCCTGAAGACCGATGAAAAGGGCCGAATACCCGTCAACGAGCGCCTCGAAACCGCCGTGCAAGGCGTGTATGCCATCGGCGATGTGGTGCGCGGCCCAATGCTCGCCCACAAAGCAGAAGAGGAGGGCGTGTTTGTGGCAGAAACAATTGCCGGTCAACACCCGCATATACACTATCACCTGATCCCCAACGTGGTATATACCTGGCCCGAAGTCGCCGCAGTCGGCTACACCGAAGAGCAACTCAAAGAAATGGAGATACCCTTCAAAGTCGGTAAATTTCCGTTTCGCGCACTCGGACGCGCCCGCGCCAGCATGGACACCGACGGGATGGTAAAGGTGCTCGCACACAAAGAAACTGATGAAATTCTCGGCGTGCACATGGTGGGCGCCCGTACGGCCGATATGATCGCGGAGGCGGTGGCACTCATGGAATTTCGCGCTTCCGCCGAAGACGCAGCCCGGATGTCGCATGCGCACCCAACGTACACGGAGGCCTTGAAGGAAGCAGCGCTGGCCGCTACCGGCAACCGCCCGCTGCACCTGTAATTACCCGAACAGACGCGCGCAAAACCCGATTTTTGCGAGAAAAATAGTTTTTCCCAGTTTTTTCTCCAATAAAATATTTAATCGTATATATTTGTAGCCATGAAATACTTCCTGGTCGTTCTGCTGCCGCTTCTTCCAAGCGTGCTGGGTGCGCAATACGCGCCGCCCCCGGCAACTTATTCCGTCCAAACTGCAAAAGGAGCGGATGCCGTCGCCGCATTGGAAGCCCTCGGCGCAAATACCCGCCAAAGTTATATAGAAACCTATAAAGACTTGGCCATTACGGAAATGAACCGAACCGGCATCCCCGCCAGTATCAAACTAGCACAGGGTATTCTCGAAAGTAATGCCGGACAAAGCGAACTGGCGCTCGCCGCAAATAATCATTTCGGGATTAAATGCGGGAGCTCCTGGACGGGTAAAACCTATTCCAAAAAGGACGACGACTTCGACGCCGCAGGTAATATCGTGGCGTCCTGCTTCCGTAAATACGACCGATCAACAGAATCGTTTTCCGATCACAGCGAATTTCTGCGCGATCCGCGTAAAATCAGCCGCTACGGCTTTCTGTTCAGCCTCGATCTGCGCGATTACCGCGGCTGGGCGCGCGGGCTGCAATCAGCCGGTTACGCCACCTCCCCCAGCTATGCCGATAACCTGATCTCCGTGATCGAACGCCACCAACTGTATCAGTTTGATTATGCCGGCGAATCCCCCATCCCTGGTATGGATCCCGTTTCGGATCGCCCTTCCGCCGAATCGCCCCCCCTGGAGCGCATCGGCCGGATCAATGATGTCAAAGTGGTGTATGCGAAGGAAAGAGAAACCCTGGCCGATATTGCAAAATTGTTCAAGATCAAAATGCAAAAGCTCGTAGCCTACAACGATTACGGCTATGAGCCGAACGAACCTCTGTCAGCCAATGAACGGGTCTTTCTGCAGGCAAAACGCAACCGCTGGCGCGGAAAAACTGCGCAACACACGGTAAAAGGCAGCCAGACCATGTTTGAAATATCGCAACTGTACGGCGTCAAAATCGCAAGGCTCTATTCTTTTAACCGTATGGAAAATGGCCAGGAACCCGCAAACGGCCAAAATCTACACCTGAAACGCCGTCGTCCCATTACCGACCTAGTGATCCTCCGCGATGCCTCGGAAACGCCCGGAAAATCAAACGGTCGTAAACTCCAACCGTCAGAAGAGGAATTGTTCGAAATCGGGAGGGACAAAAAACCGAAAAACGATAACACGCCGCCACCGCCCACCCAATTCAGCCCGCCGTCCGGAAAACAACCCGCTACCACGGGCGTCCCCTATCCCAATGAACCCGCAACGCCGCCTGTACCAGGCCCTA
>JAUMBL010000063.1:0-32978 GCA_032115775.1 Saprospiraceae bacterium
GCGCAGGGAGAAGCCGTTTACGACGAAGGGCGTAATGGTGGCGGAGGGAAGTATTTTTAAAAAATTACGGCGTTTCATAATTTGAATCGGATAACGGCGACTGCGGCAGGCGCCGGAAGGTGATCAGATACCGGTTTATTACATCAGTTGGTACTCCGGCGCGTACATAATGGCATTTACGAGGCGCTCGAGCGGAATTTTCACTTCCGTCTCATTGCCGGTGGCCAGGTAGGCCTCCCATTCGTAGGTCCAATCGTACGGCGGCAAGTTATCCAGAAACACCGTCTGGTAGAAATAATTAAATCGGTCGGTATCGGGTTCTTCCGGAAGCAGGTAGCGGAGCAATTCCTGTACCAGGACGTAGGGATCGGCCGGATCGGTGAAAAAACCGGAATTGCGCACCCAGGGGGCGATATTCAGCCGCACCACGGTGAGGGCGTTCGGCGCCGCCCCGAGGAGTCGGCGGCCGGAAAGCAACATGGCCGGCAATTTGTAGCGGGCGATGATGGTCGAAGAGTTGAACCACTGGCGGTTGTAATCCGGCTCCTGGTAATACCCGGGATATCCGGCTACATCGGAGGGGAAAAAGAGCGGCATGCCGGCCAGGCTCAGCATGTGGCCGAGGATCGTTTGGGAGTAAAAACTGGTATAGTGCAGGTTTGTTTGGGTATTCGGATTGGGTACCTGCGTGTCCAGGTTGAAAAAATTGATAGATTGCAAGACGAGTTCCAGGGGCGATTTAATGATGCCGCCGACGATCTCGTCCTTGTTGTCCGAATCGTCCGCATCAAAGAAATGCGCGCTTTGGAGCAACTGCTGGAGGACGGGTTTGACCTCATAATTATTGGCGATCAGGGTATTGGCCAACGGGACAATAATATCCTGCTCAATTTCCGGGCTGATATTTCGATGGACGAACCACCGATACAATCGGCGGCAGAAATTGCGGGCGGTTTCGGGTTGGGCGAACACCATCTCGACCAGGGCGGTCAGTTCCTGGAAGACGCCGGCAACCGTTGTGCCGCCGGCAATAGTCGTGTTCTGGAAACGAGCAGAGAACGTTTTGCTGCCGGTATCGTGTTGGGCGACCACGATTGTCCCCCGGGGAATATTCGTTTCCGGGTCTATCAGGTTGCGCGCGACGGCGATGCGGATACCCGTAAGAACCCGGGCGGCCTGCACAATATCGTCCTCCGTGTAGGTGGTGTAATCGCCTGGGCCGGCTTGCGCGCCTTTTCCAATGGTAAACAGTTCGAAAAACTCCCGGGCAAAATTCTCGTTCGGACTGGTTTTGGTGTTCTCGTTATTATTCAGATACCGCAGCATGCAGTTATCCATGATAATCTTCAAGGCGAGTTTTTTGAAATTTCCCAGCGCCCCCCAGCGCAGCAGCGACAGGTAGTCGAAGAAATGCGCATTCCCGAAAGAATTTGCCGTCACGATAAGGTGCTGATGCAAAAACAGGCTCATTTTATGGCCGATGCCCGGATCGAACAAGGCTTCATTGACCCACCAGCCCATGACATATCGGCGCAGCACGAAGTCCTCTGCGGGCAGCGGCTGCCCGGTCGGGAGAATCCAGGTCAGGTTTTCCACCGTACCCTGCGTGGCAGGGTCGTCGAATACCGGCTGGGTCATTTTGAGCGGCGCCAATTGCAGCAGCGCGGCGGCGGCAGCGGCGGCGCTCATGCCTGCTAGCTCGTCCACCCGTTCTTTTTTGTAGCGGAAACTGGTTCTTCGCAACAGGTGGGCGGCTTGCCGGGTATCCAGCGTACCTTGGAGCGGTTGGAGAGATGCCATAAAACGGTATTGAATGGTGAGCGAATAATGCGTTGCACCTGGAGGTTTTATGGGATCAGTTTATTAGACTGCCGTGCGGCGAAAAGTTTAACGAGTGGGAAAAATTGTATTTTTCCCACTCGTTAAACAAAATTACCAATTTATCGCCCGGAGGATTCTTTTATAAACCTGCTTGTTTCAAAGCGATTGCCGTCTTGAACCCGAATAAAATAAACGCCGGGCCGGAGATCACCGACGGGGATCTCCAGCGTTTGGCGGCCGGGCGCCCGCGCAAAAGTACGCGTAGCGAGCGGCCTGCCGAGCAGGTCAAAAATTTCGGCACGGGCGGATGCGGCGCCGTCGAGCACCGCGCCGACCGACAATACATTGCGCACCGGATTGGGCGCAAGCCGCAGGGCAAGCGTGGGATCCGGTCGGTTGGGGGTGAAAATACCCAGCGGAATCGAATCGGCCGCCACGTTGACATACACAATCCCGTTGTCGCTGCTGCTGTGGTTATCGCCCCAGAGGTCGAGGCCGGGCAGGGCGTCCTGCTGGTAGATCAACTCCACGCTATTGCCGATTTGCCGGGGCAGCGCGGGATACACCGCTTCTGTAAAGGGGAGAATGAACTCATCCACATAAGGCGTTTTGGTAACTTCATACGGTTCGCCCCAGCTGTCGCCGTTATCCGTAGATTTCATCAGATACACATGGCGGTAAAATTGATCCACCGGCGCGCCCCAATCCGAGCGATACAGTTCGTTCAGCGCAGAATACGCCAGGTAGATCGCGCCGTCCGCATCAGCGCCCACGGTTGGGAAACTCGACAGGCTGTTGAAGTACGGACCGATCTCGTTGATGCTGCCGACGGCGAGTTCGCCGTCGCCGTCCAAATCCAACGCGCCGGTAATAATTTGAATATTATCCGTACCGAACGACTCTTTCCAGTAAGCCAGTCCGTTGATGCCTGGATAGAAAAAACTGCCGGCCGCCGGGTCGTTGTCCACATAATACATTCTGCCGAACCAAGCATGCACCTGCGAGCCGCCGTCCACGTACAGCGCGCCGAAACCGTCGGAGGAAAAAATAGCCAGGCTGTCCGGCGCGTTCGGGTCAATAAACCCGATATCATCCACCGTATAGCCGTCGCCGACCGCGCCCGCGTAATTTTCGAGCGCGTCCGGGAAATCGTTGACGATGATTTTTTCCCAGTTGAGGCCATTGTCGAAGGACTTATATATTTCGGTGTTGTTCCAGTTTGGAAATACGCCGACAGCCACCGTTTCGCCGTTGGCTTCAACGGTGTAGGACTCCGCTTCCATGGCTTTGAACTGCGCGGCGTCGCAACCCGGGATGATTTGCGCCTTGACGTCCCAGCTGAGTCCGCCGTCGGTCGAGCGCCAATACAACAAGTGGCCGTCCATGCCTTGATAAACGGGGCCGCCGAAGGCGCTGGGCGTGGTGATCCCGATAATGTGCACCGTTTTGCCGTCTGTTCCTCCGATGGCGATGCGCGGCCAAAGACTGCCGGCGCCGCCGGGTGGGTTGTCGAGAAACGTCTGCGTCCAGGTGGAAGCGCCGGGCGCTTTGCGGTTGATCACCAGCCGGTACGGGGTGAATGCCGTAGAGTGCGAGACGTTAATTTGCGTGCCGTCTGCAAGTCGGGCGATGGCGGGAAACCCGCAGCGGACGCTTTCGATGCGGTTGTCTGCGGGCGTCCAAACGCCGTTTTCGCGCACGCTGTAGCCGGTTCCCCGCTCCGGGAACGCGCCGGTGGGATCCGTACCGAAATGCCACGTTGCGACCGGGTTGCCGTTTTCGTCGTGAAAGAAACGCGAAGGCATACAGCCGTAGGCTTGCGCGTCGAAGCGGGTAACGCCGGCGATTTCCTCCGGATTTCTGGACTGCGCGGCGGCGGGATAGATTGGATTGGGGTATTCCGGGCCGGGCGCCGAAACGTCCAGCAGCAGCGCGCGTTCATTATAAGGCGCTTTTTCGGGGAGCCCCGCCGGAATGCGGCGGATGGTCGGGCTGGATTGTGCGGAGAGCTGCGCGGCGGCGCAGGTCAGGAAAAGCAAAAAAAGCGTATTGCGTTTGTTCATATTTATATTTTTTTATCTGTGTAAAAGCGCATTTTGGGCAAAAAAATTTTAAACCGATCTTTTAACTCATGAAAAAAACGAAATGAGACGGGGCGGCAAACGCGCGTTCTCCCGGGTCAAAATTACGCATTGCCGATGGTCGATACTGTATAATTTTGGCGATTTTTAAATAAAAAGCTTAGAGATTGACAGGAACAGGATATATTTGCAATAGAAATTTTTCCAAATTTAATTTTTGCAGATATGAAAAAGTATGTTGAAACGTGTTTAAAAACGGTCTTTACCGCATTTTTAGCCCTGTCGCTCGCTGCAGGCGCCTTTGCCCAAGGAGATCCGGGAACCGATGACGACGGTTTCTTCGTCGTAATCAAATCACCGGCAAGCATCGCCCGGACGCTGCAAAATGAAACCCAGAATTGCGGCTGGATCGGCTCAACTTTCGGGCCGAGTGTAACGGAAGAGCTGTGCGGCGAAGTCGTCTGGGCTTTCCCGGACTCCATCGCCTGCAACCCGCTGCCCGCCGGTAGCCTGACTGGTAAAATTGCGCTGGTGCGCCGCGGCACCTGCAATTTTAGCCTGAAGGTGTATCGCGCCCAGCAGGCCGGCGCGAAAGCCGTGATCGTGGCCAACCACTATGCCAACACCGCAGACGGCCCTTGCGTGACCTACCTCCCCGGCTCTACCACGATCTTCGGCGGTATGTCGGGCGGCGATAGCGCTACCGCTGTTGTGATTCCTTCTATTTACGTGCAGCGGGAAACGGTGGAAGCCATAGACGGCGCCCTGAAAAGCGGCCAAGTGGTAGAATTGTGCTTCAGCCTGCCCAATGTCGCCAATCCGTACGTCGCGCGTGCTTATGCTACGCCGAAAACACAAGTGGACTCGATTGACGTCATGTGCCACGTGTTTTTCAACCGCTCGCTCGATACGATCAATAACCTGACCATCAAAGCGGATATCAGCGGCCCGAATGGTTATTCCAACAGCATTTCCACAACTTGGGACGGTATCCCGCCCGGCTATGACGGCCTGCTGTTCTTCGACACCTACCTGCCCCCGGCAGTACCGGGTAAGTACGACGTCGTAATGTCTAACAACTTATACACGGAATCACGCGATACCCTACGCCGCTCCTTCGAGATTACGGAGGGTACTTTTGCAACGGACAATCTCACGATCACCAACGCGCCTTTCAACAACGCCTCTTTCGTAGCGGGCGGCTTCGTATATCAAACCGGCTCGCTCTATTTCACCGGCGCCAACGGCGGAACAGCCTACAGCGCTACTTTCGGCATCGGCAATATTGACTCACTTTATACCGGCGACCCCTTTGCCGACGAGATCGCCGTACTGGTGTATGACGCAGACTCCGACGACGACGGCGTCATCAACTTCCAAAGCGGCGGCTTCGATGATATCGCTGCCGATATCATCGGCAGCGGCTCATATATCCTTTCCGGATCGGAAACACTGACGGGACTGGTAACTGTGAATCTCTCCGACTTCGTTTTTGGCGGCGCCATCTCGCTCAAACCCAGCCATCCGTATTATGTATCGCTGCTGTACGACGGCACGACCAACGGCTCCGGACGCTGCCCAGGTTTCTCCGCTTCTTCCAATGAGCAGTATTTGGTGTACAACGGCAACGGCCTGACGACGCCCCTGCGTATGGACAATCTGTACTCCGGCTGGGGCGGCTCCACGCTCGTCACCCGCCTGCAAACCGAACCGACTGTGTCCGTGAAGGATCCCAAGGCGAATATGCTGGACGCCGCCAAATTCTCCGTTACGCCCAACCCGGCCAACGAATTTGTGCAGCTGAACCTCGACCTCGCCTCCGTCAATGAAAAAGTATTGGTGCAAATCCTGACGGCCGGCGGACAAATCGTGCGCAGCGAAAACCTGAGCCGCTTCCAAAGCGGACAAATTCGCTTCGATGTCCAAACAGTACCCTCCGGCAATTATTTGATGTGGGTGCGCACTGCAGAAGGGCAAACCATTCAAAAGATTGCTATTTGCCACTAATTCAGGATATTACAAAATGTTTTATTGCCGGCGCCCCGCTATTTTGCGCAGCGGGGCGCCGATTTTTCTTCTTAAAAACAGTCAATTTGCGGAAAAATGGTTTTTGAAAAGATCAAAGCCCGTATATTCGCGCCGAAACAATTCATGAATATTTTAAACCTTTCCGTGTTATGAAAAGATTTTTTACAAATTTCGCCGTAATGGCGCTGTTTGCACTCGCGATCCCCACGCTGGTAAAAGCGCAGGGAACGGACGGCCTCGGACTCGTGCTGAGAGTAACGATTGACGGCGTCAGCTTTAATGTAAACCAAGGCGCCTGCGGCTACGAGACGGCAACCTGGGGCGGCATCGTAACAGAAGAACTTTGCGGCTCGGCAGCCTGGGCTAAAGACTCCAATGGCAACGACTCCCTGGCTTGCGACCCGGTTCCCGCCGGACAATTGACCGGTAAAATTGCACTGATCCGCCGTGGCGCTTGCGAATTCGGCCTGAAAGCGCTAAATGCACAACTCGGCGGCGCGGCGGCAGCGATCGTTTGCAACAATATCTCCGCTACCGCAGGCGACGATTGCAACGCGATCCCGATGGGCGCCGGCGCGAACGGCGCGCAGGTGACTATCCCGACGATCTTCCTCTGCCGCCAGGTCACCGACGTGATTGATGCAGCGCTCAACGCCGGCAAGGTCGTGGAAATCTGCTTCCAACTGCCGAATGTGTCGGCGCCTTACGTTTCCGCAGCCTACGCTACGCCGAAATCGCAGGTGGACTCGATCGACCTCATGAGCTTCGTTTTCTACAACCGCGGCCTGGACACCATCAACGGCGTGACGATTAAGGCGGATATCACCGGCCCGAACGGCTACAGCAACAGCATCTCGACGACTTGGGACGGCATCCCGCCCGGCTATGACGGCCTGCTGTTCTTCGACACCTACCTGCCCCCGGCAGTAGTCGGCAAATACGACGTCGTGATGTCCAACAGCCTGTACACGGAATCCCGCGACACGCTGCGCCGCTCCTTCGAAATCACGGAAAATACGTTTGCCGTAGATAATTTCGGCGTGAACCAAGCGCCGTTCAACAATGCTTCGTTCGTAGCGGGCGGTTTTGTCTATCAGACCGGCGCGCTGTATTTCAGCGGCCCGAACGGCGGAAACGCAACCTGCTCGACCTTCGGTATCGGCAACATTGACTCGTTGTTCACCGGCGATCCGTTCGCGGATGAAATCGCCGTGCTGCTCTACGACGGCGACTCCGACGAAGACGGCGTGATCAATTTCCAATCCGGTGGTTTCGACGACCTGGCAGCCGACGTAATCGGCAGTGGTTCGTATATCCTCACGGGCACGGAAACCCTCACGGGTCTGGTGACCACGGCGCTCTCCGATTTCGTGTTCGGCGGTCCGGTCGCACTGAAACCCAGCCACCCCTACTACATCTCCTTGCTGTACGACGGCACCACCAACGGCTCCGGCCGCTGCCCGGGCTTCAGCGCTACTTCCGGCGAAGATTATCTGGTCTATGACGGCAACGCCCTGACGACGCCGCTGCGCATGGACAACACGTACTCGGGCTGGGGCGGCGCTACGCTGGTCAATCGGATGCAGATGAACGTGGATTGTACTATCTCCACGAAGGAGCCGCAAAAACTCGACCCTTCCAAATTCGCGATCTCTCCGAATCCGGGTAGCGAATATGTAAACCTGAAGCTCGACTTGGATCAGGTCAACAGCAAGGTGATCGTGCGTCTCCTCAACGCGGCAGGCCAACTGTACGCTACCGAAACGCTGACGAACTTCCAAAGCGGTCAAGTACGCTTCGATGTGAACAAGATGCCCTCCGGTCACTACCTGATGTGGATCAGCACGGATGAAGGCAATACGATCCAGAAGGTGGCTGTTTGCCATTAATCTTCAGTAACTATTTAGCCGGTCGCGTCTGAGACAAAAAAGGCTCCATTTTTTGCCAGACGAAGCGATTTTTTGTAGGCCGTAGCAGCGCTACGGTCAAAAAAAATTGCGAAGTATGGCGGAAAATGGGACTTTTTGGGCCAGACAGCGAGCCGGCTAAGTAGTTACATTTTTCATTGGATTTTTTGAAAAAACCGGTCAGGGCATACATACCTGACCGGTTTTTTTATTGGTTGTAATCAATTTCAACCTTACGCTTCCCTACCCCACCCCGGCGCCGCCTCCAGCAACATCCGGACGTACTCGGTCGGCGCACGGTCTAATACCCGCTCCGGCGCCCCGTAAGCGTCCACGCAGCCATCCCGGAGTACCAGCACGCGGTCGCTCATCTGGCGGATCACCCGCAGATCGTGGGAAATAAACAAGATGCTGAGTTGAAATTGCTCTTGGAGATCGCGCAGCAGATTCAGGATGGCGGCTTGAACCGACACATCCAGCGAAGCCGTAATTTCATCGCAGACCAGGATACGCGGGCGCACTGCTAGAGCACGGGCGATGCCGAGACGCTGCCGCTGGCCACCGCTGAACGCTCGCGGATAACGCGCATAGTGCGCCGGCTGGAGTCCGACCGTTTCGAGCAGTTTTATAGCCGCTTGTTTTTCGGCGCGCGGCGCTTCCACCCGAAGCGCTTCGAGCAGCGCCTCGCCGACCCGCATCGCGGGATTCAAAGCGGAATAAGGATCCTGAAAGATCATCTGAATAGCGCGGCGCGGGATTTCCTCCAGGCTTCGGCCATCGTACTGCAAGGTTCCGACGGAGGGTTCGAGCATCTGCGCGACGACCTTTCCAAGGGTGGTTTTACCGCTGCCGGAGTCGCCTAAGATGCCCAGCGTTTCGCCGGGAAATAATTCAAAATTTACACGATCAAGTGCCCGAAGCGGCTGTTTTTTCATGCCCCAAAGGCGCCGGTCGCCTGGATATTCTACCGTAAGCGCGTCGGCGACTAAGATGGGTTCGGCTGCATTTCCGGCTGGTTTATCCGGGACTACAAAGATGTCCGGGATCGGCGATTCGATTGTCGGCAATCTCCGATACCGGCGCTGTAAGGAAGGTCTGCAGGCGAGCAGCCCCTGCGTATAAGCAGATTGCGGCAGGTGCAGGACTGTATCGGTCGGCCCGATTTCTGCCAAATGCCCCGCGCGCAGGACGGCGATCTCGTCGGCCAGATCACCAATCAGGCCGAGGTCGTGGCTGATAAACAGCATCCCCATGCCGAATTCTGCTTGCAGACTTTTTAAGAGGTCAATGATTTTTTTTTGGATGCGGACGTCCAGTGCGGTAGTCGGTTCGTCGGCAATCAGCAAACGGGGCGTTCCGACCATGGCCATGGCAATCAACACCCGCTGCTTTTGTCCGCCGCTGATTTGATGCGGATAGGATCGGGCGATACGATCCGGCGCTTCGAGGCCCACGCGTTCCAACCAATGGCGCGCTTGGATCGCAGCCGACTGTTTGTCGCAGTCTTGGTAGAGTCGGATATTTTCTTCCAACTGCGCGCCGCAGGAACGCACCGGATTCAGTGCAGACATCGGTTCCTGGAAAATGATCGCGATTTCGCGGCCGCGGATAGCGCGGATTTCCGCTTCGCTTGCCTTCAGAAGATCTGTTTGTTGGCGCCAGCGTACTTGTCCTGAAACGGCGGCGTTGGGCAAGAGCCGGAGGATGGCGCGCGCGACGGTGGATTTTCCAGAGCCCGATTCGCCGACCAGTCCCAGGGTTTTTCCGGCGTACAGCGCGCAGGAGAGTTGGTCAACTGCCTGTACTGCGGCCGATCCGCGCGCTGCGGGGAATTCCACCCGGAGGTTTTGTATGTCCAGCAGCGGACTCATGCCTCCTTCATGGTCAGGATACAGGCGTCGCCCTCCCACCGTACCTGCATTTCGGCGGCTTTTTTGAGCCATTGTACCAGGTTTGCACCCAAGAGTTCCGCGCGCCAGCCCTGGAGCAGGGATTCGTCAAAATCGTTGCCGGTTTTGAGTTTATTAAAATCGCCCCGCGGGAACAGCAGTGCGGCGCTGATTTCGTGTTCCAGGCATTGTTTTTTTATAAAATGGTACAAGAGTTCCATCGTCCACTCCTTTTCCGGATCGTCGGGCGCCGGCGTCGGAAGCGCCTGCAACCAGGCGCGTTCCGCTTCGGTAGCGGGCGCTTTGTACATCTTTTCCCAATCGGATTGGTATTTTTTCCAGACATTTTCCGGCAAGGTTCGGTTATTTCGAAACGCTTGCAGGCCATGGCGCATGGATTTGACCACCGTTGTGATGTGTTTGCCCTGCAGGATGGCATCCTTGGGCACATTGGCGGCGGCGGCTTTTTCCCTGCGCCAGGCGTAGAGGCGGAGCAGGAATATTTTATCCCGAAAATCCAGTTGATACACGAAATCGCCGGCCAACACTTCGCGGTATGGATCCAACACGTAAAACGCTTCCGTTTCCCATTTTTGATTTTCTTCCTGCGTCCAGGTTTCCCGGTTTCGTCGTTTGAGTTTGCCAGTCAGCCGATGGTGCAAAGCCGGCAGGTACTTAACATCCTCAATGGCATATTCCAGCGCTTTGGGATCTATCGGACGCGCCTCCCAATCTGCCACCGTATGGCTTTTGGCGAGCGTGACGCTGAGTTCCCGTTCCACAATTCTTGCAAAACCGGCCGGGTAATTATACCCGACGAAGCCTGCCGCGATTTGCGTATCGAAGGTATGCACCGGCACAACGCCGTACAGTTGGTACAGCAGGCGGTAGTCATTATCCCCGGCATGGGTAATTTTCAAAATTTCCGGTTGTTTCAGCAGCTCGAGAAAGGCGTCCAGGTTTTTAATGCGGAGCACATCCACCAGCAGGATTTCCTGTTCGGAAACAATTTGTAACAGGCACAGCACCGGCACATAGGTTTTTTCTCCCACGAATTCGGTGTCAAACCCGATCCAGGAAGCGCTTTCAAGCGCCTGCATCGCCAGGTCGAATTCAGCCTGATCTTCCAGATAACGTACTTGATAATTCATGCTGCAAATGTAAAAAAAGTTCGCGCGTTTGAACCGCTTTCGAAAATAGGTTACTATTGCTTACCTTTGCATAAACATGGGCTAAAACGCGCCCACACGCCCATAACCACACACCATTATGTACGAATTTATTCTGTTTTCCGTTGAAAACAATACCGCCCGGATCACCCTGAACCGGCCGCAAGTTTTCAATTCCATGCACCACGCCATGCGGCAGGAAATTTTGCAGGCGCTGGATATTTGCGCCTCGGACGCTGCGATCCGCGCCGTGTACCTGACGGGCGCCGGCAAGGCTTTTTGCGCCGGCGAAGATTTACAAGAGGTCGTGGATCCGCAAGGGCCGAGCCTGACGGAGATTATCTCCACCGGGTACAACCCCATGGTGCTGGCCATTCGGAATCTGGAGAAACCAGTGGTTTGCGCGGTGAACGGCGTGGCAGCCGGCGCCGGCGCCAATATTGCGCTGGCCTGCGATATCACGGTGGCGACTGCATCGGCGAGTTTCACGCAGGCATTCTCTAAAATCGGATTGATTCCCGACAGCGGCGGCACCTGGACGCTCCCGCGCCTGGTGGGTCTGCAGCGGGCCGCCGCGCTTATGATGCTGTCGGATCGAGTCTCCGCCCCCGAAGCCGCCGCCCTCGGCATGATTTGGAAAGTATTTCCAGATGAATCTTTCGCCGTGGAAAGCCTACACCTGGCGGAAACGCTGGCGCAAATGCCCACGCGAGGACTTGGTCTGACCAAAAGGGCGCTTAACCGCAGTTTTCACCACGATTTTGCCACACAACTGGAAGTAGAAGACGCCTGCCAGTCGGAAGCAGGCGAAACTTTCGATTACCGGGAAGGCGTGGCGGCGTTTTTAGAAAAACGCAAGCCGGTTTTCAAAGGCGAATAAGCAAATACTATGCAGCATTTGCTCAAAGAACTGGTCATCATTCCGCACGATTACGCGCGCCCGCAGGGCAATCAACCCAATGATTTGCTGCGGCTGTTGCTGATTGCAGGCGTGGTGATCGTACTCGCCGTGCCTCAACTGCGATACCGCGTGATTTCCCTGGTTACGCTCCCGGCTCATTTCAAAGAATATCGCCAATTCGGCATCCGAATCCCCGGCCAATACGCCATCCACGGAATAGACGTTAGCCGTTATCAAAGTCGGATTGACTGGCGCCGGGTAAGGGCGATGGAAGTAGGAAAAATAAAATTGGACTTCGTATTCATCAAAGCCACGGAGGGCACAAGCCTTCGGGATCCGCAGTTCAGAAGCAATTGGACTAATGCCCGCAGGCACCGCCTGGTGCGCGGCGCCTACCACTATTTCCTGCCGCATATCAGCCCGCGCGACCAGGCAGATCATTTTGCAAAAACCGTTCAGCTTGCCTCCGGCGACCTGCCGCCCGTGGTAGATGTGGAGGAAACCCGCGGGATGACCAAAGAGCAAATCCGGCGCAATACCAAAACATTCCTGACGCTGCTGGAACGACGCTATGGCGTAAAACCCATCCTGTACACTTACCGCGATTTTTACAAAAACCACTTTGCCGACCAACCGGAGTTCAAGGGATATCCGCTCTGGATCGCCCACTTTCACGTAGCGAACCTGAATATGCCCGACGACGCCGACTGGCATTTTTGGCAACACAGCGATCGCGGTTCCGTCAGCGGGATCAACGCCCGGGTGGATTTCAACGTGTTCAATGGCGACAGCACGGCGCTTCGGCGGCTGTGCGTGCCCTAAGGCATGCTCCGGCAGCGATCACGCCGGTTTTTCCGCCGCCGCCGCATTCGCAGCGGCCTGGTTGATGGCGTCCACTTCTTTATCAATATAATACAAGCGCATCGGGCTGTCGCCGATCAGTTGGATTCGATCCAGGAGTCCGCGCATCAGCGCCTCCTCTTCACGCTGTTCCGCCACGTACCACTGCAGAAAATTGAGCGTGGCATAGTCGTTCTCCGCGTTGGCCAGGCTGATCAGTTCGTGGATGGACTTGGTCACCTTTTGTTCGTGCGCATACACCTCCTTGAACATTTGATCGGCGGACACCTGATCCACCGGCGGCTGGGCTACGGCCGGGACGATCGCGCGTCCGCCTATCTCGTTGAGATAGTGGACGATTTTAAGCATGTGTACCCTTTCTTCGGCTGACTGCCTGTGCATGAAGGCCGCACAGCCGGCCAGCCCCTGGAAATCGCACCAACAAGCCATAGACAAATACAGGAAAGAAGCGTAGCCTTCCAGGGCAATCTGCCCGTTCAGCTGTTCGGTCATTTTTTCTGAAATCATGTTCCGTGAATTTTGATGCTAAAATAGCGCCTTTTTTTGAGAACACCAAATGTACCTGCCAAATAAAACGGGACACTCCGAGTACCGGAATGCCCCATTTTTTATACCTTAAAATCAGCGGGATTAGAAAACCGTGTAAAACGTACATTTTAACACGCATTCACGCACGAGGCTAGAACGCTGCAAAAGTAAAGGAGAAAATCCGGACGGCAAAACGCGCGGTTCTATTTATTTGTTGCGCTGCGAAACAAAGCGCCGAGCCAAGCGCCGGCGGCGGCAAGCAATCCACCGAGTAAACCCGACATGACTACTAAAAACCCGGGCTGCGCGCCGCGCAAAAGCAGGCCTATTTTGGCGGACAGGATACCGTGGTTCTGCTGATCCAACCACAGCGCCATACCGGCCCATACAACAAAGGCGCCCAGAAAAGCGGTGCCCGCCGCGCGGGTCGGCTGCGGCCAAAGCAGTCCGGCGCCCAGTCCGGCAAACCAAACAATCCACCAGGGCAGCACGCTGGAGAGTGCGGCCGTTGCGACCGCCACAAAAAGTATAGCAAAGAGGATATTTCGCATCGTAATTTCTGATTTATCGGGCGGCCGGTATGAAAGACAGCGTGCCAACCACCTTGCGCGCGCCGGTTGGACGAGCCGCAGGGTCTTTTAAAAATAGCAGTTCATAATAATCGCCCGCTGCCCAAGCGTCCACCATATTGTCAAAATAGGGACTGCCCGGATTGCCGGATTGTCCGCCCGGATACCCGCCCCAGGCCTTCACCGGCGTTTTGAGTTCCACGATCATGCGCCAGGAAGGGCCGTGATCGGCGCCGATGGCGTTGGGTGCGTGCCGAACGCCGTCCGTCGCAACATCCAAGCGACTAAACGCGTCCAAACGGGCGATATGTCGGATAGCCAATCCTTTTGCGTGCTTCCACAGGAGGCTGTCGCGCGGCAGGTCGGCCGCCCGCCTGGCAACCGCCAGGAATGCTTCCGTTGCGATATCCGAGGCGGATTCCCGGACGGCGGTTGCCGGATGGTCGAAGAATACACTCAGCGGGTCTTCGTCTAACATTTCGATAAAACGCCAGGACTCCGGGAACAGCACCGACTGCTTGCGGTTGCGGAGCGTGTCCAGCTCGTCCCAAGTTCGGAAATAGGTTGAATCAAACCACATTTCAAACAGCGTGGGCGCCGCGCTGTTTCGGTCATAGACATAATTCCACTGCTCCAGTTTGCGGAGCAGATCCCGCTGGGGAGCCTGCAGTTGCTCTTTTTGCACGAGACGCAGTAGTACCGGCAGCGCGTCGGCGGGTTTCTGGCTGTAATTATCGGTTTGAAGCGCGATCATACTGTCCACCGTAGCGGCCTGCATGTTCTTCAGCCGATCGTGAATGCGCCGCCCGCGATAGGCATCGAAATTTCCCAGGTAGAAATACGGGAAACTTGAATCGGTAGAGGGCTGATTGGCAGAAAACACGAATCCCCGGGAAGGATTTTTCATCGCCGGCAGTTCTTCCGCCGGAATGAAGCCCAGCCATGCGTTTGCGCTGCTGCTGCCATCCTGCAAAAAACGCCCCTGTTCATACCGGCGCACGGGAAACTGTCCCTGCACGGTAATCGCGATATCGCCGGCCTGGTTGGCAAAGGCCACATTTTGGGCAAGACTGCCCAGTCCGGGTATAGCCGCCCGGTAGTCCGAGTAATTATCCGCCTGCCAAATTTGATAAAAACGCCCGAGGCTGTTCTGGTCGGGCGCATTGTGTATGACGTACCGGTAGGCATAGTCGTGTAAAGGATGCTCCGAATCGTCATGCACGACCGGACCCCAGACGGTGTACCGAACCGTATCCAGCGCCTCGGGTCTGCCTTTTACGCCGATGTGCTCCACCCGCAATTGAGCGGCTTGTATTTTCCCGTCGAGGCGGTAGTGGGTGCGCGCAGTGTCCGTCCAGTCAATTTTATACCAGTCGGCGACTTCTTGGCTGACATTGGTGAAGCCCCAGGCTGCCTGCTCGTTGAATCCGACCACGATACCCGGCACGCCGGGTACGATCACACCATACGTATTGTGCTGTGGCGTATGAATTTGTAATTGATACCAGACATGGGGAAGGCGTAGGGGCAGGTGCATATCATTGCACAAGATAGGAGCGCCCGATTGGGTGCGGCTGCCGGACAATACCCAGTTATTGCTGCCGTTGAGGTCTTGAAACGACACCGGCAGCGCGCGTTCGGGCGGGGTATCGGATTCGCGGACCGACCAGTCGGCGGGCGCGTTGCCGGCGGGCTTGAATGCCCGCGGTGCAAGACGCCATTGGCCGGTATCCGGAACAACGGGCACATTTTTAGTAAAATACGACGGATACAGATAATCAAAAGTATCCCGCCCGAACACGGCCAGCGCGTTGGTGGCTGCCAGGTCCTGGTCGCGGTTATTTAGCGCGTCCATCATGCTGCCGATAATGAGCACCGATTTAAGCGGCGTCCAAGGTTCGGGGGCATAATTCAGCAGTTTATACTCGAGCGGGTAATCAGCTGGGCGCATTTGGGCGATCCAGGCATTGACGCCCTCGGCATAGGCCTCCATCATCCTGCGCGTCGTGTCTGATTGCTGCCAGGCCGCCCAGTGTCTTTCGCACGCGTACGGCAAGCCGCGGCGACGAATCAGGCGATCGGCCTCCAGGGTGCGGTCGCCAAACACTTCCGAGAGGCGTCCTGCGGTCTGTCGGGCGGTAATGTCCATTTGCCAAAGCCGGTGTTGTGCCGTGATATAGCCTTGAATCCGAAAAGCGTCCTCCTCGTTTTCTGCGAAGATATGCGGCGTCATCAAGTCGTCGAACACGACCCTTGCGCGGCCTTGCAGTCCGGGCAGTCGGATTTCGCCTTCCGGGACGGCGCCGACCGGTTCCGCGTTTTTCCAAAATCCGGAATACGGGTTGAAAAAAGGACCCAGGGGCGGCAACTGCGCATTTTCGAGCGGGATGGGCGCGTGCAAGGCCCAAAACAGAAAGCCTGAGAGGCAGGCGGCAATTACAAGGGGGAAGTAGCGCATGAAGCAAAAATAAGTGTGTATTGGGGTGCAATATTTGGTATCAAGCGCGAACATCAAAAAAGTCGCGCAATGTTTTAAAAAAAATCCAGTTAAAATTTGTCTATTTGCCTAAAATAGTCATAAAATTGCAGCAAGTAGTTTTTGTGTTTATTTGTTTGGGTTAGAATCCCTCGTCGTACCGGCGAGGGATTTCTATTTTTAAAACGATTCTTCGGAAACAGGAAGGATTTCAAATAACAAAGCCATTTACAGATACGAAACCTGTAAATGGCTGATGCGTAACGGCTCGCTGCCGATGGTAAAACCGTTTTTCAGAGCCGCCCCATCGCGCCGGCCAGCGCTGTAAACTGGAAAGGGAAAGCGACCCACACCCATTCGGGCAGGAAAATCAGCAGGGCGATCATGCCGACCGTGCTAACGAGGAACACAAGCCAATCGCGGCTTTTGTTTTCCGTGTATTTTTCTTTGTTGTGCATACGTTGTGAAGTTTTTCCGCGGCGAAGATACGACGATTTTTTTCAGCCGTCGGTCATGTGAGCGTTTTTTTTGAATGTTGTATCGGATGCGCAGACTTTGCATTTTAAGTGCGTTATTTGCATCCAAATTCGACAACGCAACTATGATTCAGGTATTTGTAACCGGGGGCACGTTTGACAAGGAGTACAACTATCTTTCCGGGGAGCTTTTTTTCAAGGATACGCATGTGAAAGAAATGTTCGAACGCGGGCGCTGTACTACCAATATTGACGTCAGAACCCTCATGATGGTGGACTCTCTGGAAATGCAGGAGGAAGACCGGGCGGTGATCCTCCTCAACTGCCGGAAAACGACGGCTCGGCAAATTCTGATCACCCACGGCACCGACCGCATGGTGGAAACCGCGCGCGCCCTGGCAGCGGAGGCGCTCGAAGATAAAACGATTGTGCTCACCGGCGCCATGATTCCGTACGCTTTCGGAACGTCCTCCGATGGTTTTTTCAACCTCGGCAGCGCGGTCGCCTTTGTTCAAGCCTTGCCGCCCGGGGTATATGTCGTGATGAACGGCCGCTATTTTCACTGGGATAAAGTGCAAAAAAACCGACAAACCGGAAATTTTGAGGAAATAGCAGGCTGACATTGCCTGTATGCAGGCGCCCCGGTCATTCCAGAAAATGCAACCGCCCCCCGAAAATCAGCCAGTACATCAACGCGGCAACCAGCGGCGCGGCAACAGACACGCCCATCACCCAGAAGTACTTGCGCGGCACATTGGAACGCTCAATCCATTCAGAAAGCAGGGAAAATACCCAGACGCAACATACAATAGCGGCTAAAATCACCGTTAATAAGGCCGCTAGGTAATCGTTGATAAGCCAGAGTACAAGCCAAATGACGAGCTCCAGTAAGAAAATTTCCAAAACAGACAATCGAATGCCCTTTTCCATGATACCGCCGCAAATTAAACAGTTTTTCCTATGGTTCCTCTCCTTTTTGTTGCCCCTCGGCGCGCCGGCGCAAAGCGGCCCGCCGAACAATGAAACGGAGTACGAACAACAATACCAGGAACGCATCGGCAAAGATCGCTTGAACGGCGTTTATATCCCCCGCAATCTCGACGACGCCCTCGCACAACTCGATCAGCTCACTTCCCCGGAGGCTAAAATGAAAATGAAATCCGTCCCGGAAGACAGCGTCTGCCGATTCCTCCACGGCCGCCTCGGCCAATGGATGATCATTAACTGGGGCTTTTACGAAGGCTCCAGACTCTCGCATTACCTGCGGAGCGCCGGGATTACCTACCCCGACGATATGGCCGATTTCCTGATCCTCGCTTACCATAAACGCTTGAACGCTCAGCCGGTAGTCGTGAAAGACCTGGTTGTGTATTTTAAAGAAAAAAGAAAAAAAGCGATCGAGGGGGATCGGAAAAATATGCCCGTACTATACGAAGAAACGCGAAAAAAAGACGGCGGATAGGGATCCGAGCGCGCGCTGTAAACTAATACCGATCGGAACTGTCTAACTTGCCGTCGTAGAAGTTAGGGCATATTTGGAATTTTCTCGCCGCGTCAAAAATGGTTCATTTTTCGCCATTTTTCACCTTTTTCACTCATGTAGCCCCGGCTATGCTCCTTCAAAAAGGCAAAAACTGACAAAAAACGCCCCTATTTTTGCCTTCGGCAGAAAATTCCAAACATGCTCTTAAGTTGATTATTATCCACTGGTTCTCCACTTTTTTTTAAAAAAATCTTGCACCTGCTTAGCCGGTCGCAATGTTAATTTTAATAGAGTTTTTCCATCTTTGACCTTGTAATAACGCGATCTTTTAAAAAATACTACCTTTGCGCGTTATTTCCAACTTATATGGCAAAGAAATTATTGATAGTAGAGTCGCCTGCCAAGGCGAAAACGATTGAAAAGTATCTAGGGGGCGATTTTAGCGTGAAATCTTCTTACGGCCATATTCGGGACTTGGAGAAGGGGAACGATCTCGGCGTGGACGTACAGAACGCGTACAGACCCAATTATGTCATCCCACCGGAGAAATTTAAAACGGTTAAAGAACTTAAGGACGCCGCCGCCAAGGTGGAGGAGGTCTGGCTGGCAACGGACGAAGACCGGGAAGGAGAGGCCATTTCCTGGCACCTCTGCCAGGTGCTCGGCCTCAATGAACATACGACCAAACGGATCGTTTTTCACGAAATTACCAAGCCGGCCATCCAAAAAGCAGTCCAAAATCCGCGCACACTAGATTTAAACCTCGTAAACGCCCAACAGGCGCGCCGGGTGCTGGATCGGCTGGTCGGCTGGGAACTCTCCGGCCTGCTCTGGAAAAAAATTAAAAGCCAGCTCTCCGCCGGCCGCGTACAATCGGTCGCCGTGAAACTGATCGTGGATCGGGAACGGGAAATCCAGCGCTTCCATATTTCACCTTATTTCAAGGTGGAAGCCCATTTCGTGGCGCCCAATGCCCAGGGAAAACCGGTCGTATTTAAAGCCGAAAGCCCCAAGCGCTTCGACCAGGGCGCCGATGCGGAATCGTTTCTCAAAAAGTGCATCAATGCCGCGTATCAGGTGGACAGCGTGGAGGTGCGCCCCACCCGCCGCAAGCCGGCTCCGCCCTTTACGACCTCTACCCTGCAGCAGGAGGCCAGCCGGAAATTAGGATTTTCCGTCTCGCGTACCATGTCGGTCGCACAAAGCCTCTATGAAAAAGGCCAAATTACGTATATGCGTACCGACTCCACCAGCCTGAGCGACACCGCCATGCAGGCCATCGGACAAGAAATTACCAAGCTCTACGGCCAGCGATACCACCACGCGCGCCAATATAAAACAGGCCGCCAACTGGCACAGGAAGCGCACGAAGCCATCCGCCCAACTTACCTGGAAAATCAAAACGCCGGCGATACCCGCGATGAACAACGCCTCTACGACCTGATCTGGAAACGCGCCATGGCCAGCCAAATGGCCGACGCCGAACTGGAAAAAACAACGGTGGATATCGCAGTCAGCACGCAACCGGACGCGCTCCTGCAGGCAGAAGGCGAGGTACTCAAATTCGACGGATTCCTGAAGGTCTATCTCGAAAGCACAGACGACGACGAGGAGGAAGCCAAAGGAATGCTTCCGCCGCTCCAAAAAGGACAAACACTCCAACTTGACCACATGGACGCCACGGAACGGTTCACCCGCCCGCCCGCCCGGTACACGGAGGCCAGCCTGGTAAAAAAACTGGAGGAACTCGGCATCGGCCGCCCTTCGACGTACGCGCCCACCATCTCCAAAATCATGGAGACAAACCGAGGCTATGTAACCAAAGAAAGCCGGGAAGGAGAAGCGCGCACGTTCCAGATATTTACGCTGAAAAATAACGCCGTGACCGGCAAATCCGGTAAAGAAATAACCGGCGCTACCAAAAATGTGCTGTACCCTTCGGATATCGGCATGATCGTCAGCGACTTTCTCGACCAGCATTTCAGCAAAATTATGGACTACGGCTTCACCGCCGGCATCGAGGAACGATTCGACGATATCGCAGAGGGCAAAGTGGAATGGGCTAAAATGATTGACGGCTTCTATCAGCCCTTTCATCAAACGGTGGAAAAAACAATCAAAGAAGCCGAACGCGCCGATGGCGAACGGATTCTGGGTCAGGATCCTGCAACCGGCCGCACGGTGCTGGTGCGCATCAGCAGCCTGGGCAAGCCGGTCGTGCAAATCGGCCGAAGCGAAGAACTGGAGGAAAAAGAAAAACCGCGGTACGCTAACCTGCGCCCCGGACTGAACCTGGAAACCGTCACGCTGGAAGACGCGCTGACCGGTTTTGCGCTGCCGCGTATGCTGGGCGATTACAACGACCTGGAAGTATCCGTCAATACAGGCCGATATGGCCCTTACGTCAAATACGGCGAGCAGTTTATCTCGCTGCCTAAAGGCGAAGACCCCTTCGAAACAACCCTGGAACGCGCAATCGCGCTCATTCTCGCCAAACAGGAAGCGGACAAACCGGTAGGCTACTACGAAGATAAACCCATCACCAAAGGCAAGGGCCGGTTCGGCCCGTTCATCAAATGGGCAGATCTGTATGTCAACGTCCCGAAAGCCGTCCCCTTTGAGACGCTGACCGCCAACCAAGCCGTCGAGCTGCTCGAAAGCAAAATCGAAAAAGAAGCTAACCGATACCTCCAGCACTGGCCGGAAGAAAAAATCAGCGTGGAAAACGGTCGCTGGGGTCCCTTCATCCGCTTCGGCAAAAAAATGATCGCCCTGCCGAAGGTGGACGGGGCAAAAATGACCACCGACCAAGTGCGAATGCTGAGCCTGGAAGACGTAAAAGCAATAATCGAGCAGGAAATGCCGGGCGCTTTCGGTAAGAAAAAGAAATAAGGCATTTCAGAAATAGGAACGCTGCGTCAAAAACGGCGTTTTTTTTCGCCATTTTTGACGCAGCATTCATATCCCGGAAGTTACGTCTAAATCCTAGTGCCGCGTCCAGCGAATAGCGCATGAATATGGCGGCCCAATTTTCCCTTCCTCTGCGTTGCTCGTCGGTTACAATATCCCGTATTGCGCCCTTCTCGCGCCTTGATGAAGACAAAATTTGTCTCCCCAATTCATGCGCTATTCGCCGGACGCGGCACTAGTGCGTAATATCCAGATCGTCGTACTCGTAAATGTCATTCGGCAGGTGATCGTTTGCCTGGATTTCCACCAACGGGTTGATCATGCCGTTTTCCAACTTATAGACCCATCCGTGCAGGTGCGGAAAGTTGTTCTTCTTCCATGCGCGCTGCACAATGGAGGTTTCAGCAAGGTTATGCACCTGCTGAATCACGTTAAGTTCAATCAGGCGGTCTAACCGCTGCCGCTCGTCGGCAATATCCTGCAATTCGGTCTGGTTAAAGCGATAAACATCCTTAATGTGTCGCAACCATTTGTTAATCAGACCAAAAGAGTGCCTGCTCATGGCCGCCTTAACGCCCCCGCAGCCGTAGTGCCCGCAGACGACAATGTGTTTCACTTCCAATACCTCCACGGCATATTGCAACACGCTGAGCATGTTAAGATCCGTATGCACGGCCAGATTAGCTACGTTGCGGTGAATAAAAATTTCGCCCGGTTGGGTTTGCGTAATCTCATTCGGGGGAACCCGGCTGTCCGAACAGCCGATCCACAGAAAATCCGGTCGCTGAATATTTACCAGCCGGCTGAAAAATTCGGGGTCTTCGGTCACTTTTTGTTTTGCCCATTCCTTGTTGGCGAGCAAGAGTTGTTGATAGCGCTGCATCAGGTTGTTGTTTAGATAGTGTACAAAGATTAAAAAATTAGTATATATTAAGAGCAATCAGGTACTGCGTTCAGTACCTGATTGCCCAAACATGATATACCTAACATAAAGGTCTGTTTTTATAACACGGCGTCCGACTATTTTAACAAAATTTTGCAGATCGATTGGCGAATGCTGATTGGCAAACATGTATTTTATCAAAAAAGTGCAACGGAATATTCAATTAGACTATTCCAGCTCCCAAATCGCGCCGTACCTTTGCACGCACTATGGAAGAAATTAAATGTCTCATTATCGGTTCCGGCCCTGCCGGATACACGGCGGCTATCTATGCCGCCCGCGCCGGCCTGACGCCGGTCATGTACACCGGCCGCCAACCCGGCGGCCAGCTGATGATCACTACGGAAGTGGAAAACTATCCGGGTTATCCGGAAGGCCGTACCGGCCCGGACATGATGGACGATTTTCGACGGCAGGCAGCGCGTTTTAATACCGATATCCGGTATGAAATGATCGAAAAGGTAGATTTTAGCGGCCCAGTGCACAAAGCCTGGTCGGAATCCGGCCATGAAATCCACGCTCACACCGTGATCATTGCCACAGGCGCCAGCGCCAAATGGCTGGGTATTCCGGGTGAAGAAAGGCTGCAAAACGCCGGCGTTTCCGCCTGCGCCGTTTGCGACGGATTCTTTTTCCGTGGGAAAGAGGTCGTCGTCGTCGGCGGTGGCGATACCGCTGCAGAAGAGAGCACCTACCTGGCTAAAATCTGCTCCAAGGTGCACTTGCTGGTTCGTCGCGATGAAATGCGCGCCTCTAAAATTATGCAGGAACGCGTGATGACCAAAGAGAACCTGATCGTGCACTGGAATACCGAGGCGGAGGAAATCCTGGGAGAAGACAGCGTGACGGGCGTCCGGGTACGCAATAACATTTCGGGAGAAACCTCCGTTATTCCGACTTCCGCTTTTTTCGTCGCCATCGGCCATCAACCCAATACGGATATCTTTAATGACTGGCTTCGGATGGACGAAAGCGGGTACCTGGTCACTACGCCGGGATCCACTAAAACCAACATCCCCGGTGTTTTTGCCGGCGGCGACGCCCAAGACAAGGTGTATCGTCAGGCCGTCACCGCCGCGGGCACCGGTTGTATGGCGGCGCTGGATGCGGAACGCTACCTGGTTGAACAGGGAGTTTGATACTACCCAGGTTCTTTGCATATATCGCGAATGAACTATCTTTGCAAACGTTCGAATCACCGCTGCGCGCTGCGCGGTCGATATAACTTTTATTGTTCATTGTCCACTGCTAAAATGTGTACCCATGGCTCGTTTTCGTTCCGGAGTTCTGCACGGTGAGGAAGTCACCGAAGTCTTTAACCATGCGCTCGAGCACCAATATGCGCTGCCCGCCGTTAACGTGATCGGCACCAACTCGGTGAATGCCGTGCTGGAAACCGCCGCTGCGGTGAATAGCCCGGTGATTATTCAGTTTTCCAACGGCGGAGCGGCTTTCTTTGCAGGCAAAGGTCTCTCCAATGAGGGTCAGCGCGCCGCAATTGCCGGCGGTATTTCCGGCGCCTTGCACGTACACCAAATGGCGGCGGCCTACGGGGTGCCGGTGATCCTGCATACCGACCACTGTGCGCTGAATATTATTGACTGGGTGAAGGGACTGCTGGATTACAGCGCGGATTTTTATGCCCAAAAGGGATTTCCTTTGTACAGCTCCCACATGCTGGATCTGTCTGAAGAGCCGCTGCACGAAAATATCGAGATCAGCGCCGAATACCTCCGCAGAATGACTCCGCTGGGGATGACGCTGGAAATTGAACTGGGCGTAACCGGCGGCGAAGAAGACGGCGTGGATAATACGGACGTGGACTCCTCCCGCCTCTACACGCAACCCAATGAGGTGGCCTACGCCTATGAGGAGTTGAAAAAAATCAGCCACCGTTTTACAGTCGCCGCCGCATTTGGAAATGTGCACGGCGTGTACAAGCCCGGTAACGTGAAATTGCAGCCGGTCATCCTCAAAAATTCGCAGCGCTTTATCCAGGAAAAATTCGGGCTGGCAGAAGAAAAACCGGTACACTTTGTGTTCCACGGCGGATCGGGCTCTTCCCGGGAAGAGATTCGGGAAGCCATTTCCTATGGCGCCATCAAAATGAATATCGATACGGATATGCAGTGGGCGTTTTGGGACGGTATCCGCGCCTACTATGAAGGTAAAAAAGGCTATTTGCAAGGGCAAATCGGCAATCCGGATGGCGAAGATAAGCCCAATAAAAAATACTACGACCCCCGAGTGTGGCTGCGCGAAGGCGAAAAAACATTTGTATCCAGGCTCAAGGCAGCCTTTGAAGATCTGAATTGCCTAGGTCGAAATGCCTAATTAGACTGTAATGAAAAAACAGGTGTGTGTCACCAGTATTTCGCCGCCTCCGGCGGCGAAATAAAATAATGTTTGGTCGCCTGTTTTTTGATTTTTTCTAAAAAAATCAAAAAACAGGCGACCAAACAAAATATTTTTTTTGTTTAATGGATCGTGCACGGACTTATGATTCCCCCCCGTTTGTAGCGCGGAATTACCGCCTACCAGTCGCCGCCGGCGCCGCCGCCGCCGAAGGAACCGCCACCGAAAGAACCTCCGCCTCCCCCACCCCAGCCGCCTCCGCCGCCGAAACCTCCTCCTCCCCAGCCGCCAAAACCGCCGCCCCAGCTATCGAAACCGCCTCGCCGCCGCGTAGGGAATCGTTCGTTGCGTCCGTCGTGGGTGTACATGGCGCCGTGGCGAAATTTTTTCCACATCAGCACGCCGAAGAGAAACAGAAACAGCAGAAGGAAGAACAGGATCAATCCGACGGCGACAGCAGCCTTGCCGCCGCCCGCCGATTTATCGCGGGTATATTCGCCGGAAAGATGCCCGATGATCTCGTCCACCCCTGCATTAATCCCGTCAAAATATGCGCCTTGCCGAAAATACGGCGCCATGGTATTGCGGATGATACGCCCTGCCGTAATATCCGGCAGCGCGCCCTCCAGTCCGTATCCGGTGGCAATAAAAACCCCGCGCTCCGGCGGTTCCGTTTTGATGAGCAGCACCAGGCCGTTATCCTTGTCTTTGGCGCCGATGCCCCAGCGATTACCCAGTTCAAACGCGTAGGACGCCTTATCGTAATCGCCGATATCTTTCCGAATCATTATTACGATCTGGGTGGAGGTAGAATCCCAATAGGCGCGCAATTTCATTTCCAAGGCCTGGCGCTGATCGGCCGTCAGCCAACCCGCCGGATCGTGGACGTACACGGCCGGCTCCGGTTTGGGTGGGAACAACTCGGCATCCGCTTGGGCGTGCAAGGCCGCGGCGAACGACAAAAGCAGTCCGACAAGCAGCGCCAGAATCCGCCCGCGAGGGGCGCTTCGGCGAATATATAGCCCATTATCCATAAATAATTTCATCAGACAGTTCATTATCGTTGTCGGTGTCGCCGGCAGGAAAATACTGCTGCATTTGTTCGCCAATTTGGCGGACAACGGCGCAAACGCCCGCGCAGGCCTCGTCGCGGTGCAGGTAAGCGCGCAGCAGTTGTTTTTCATCTTCCCAAAAATCAAATCCGATTTTTTCGTGGATGCCGGCATCACCCCAGATCGCAAAATGCCTCGATTTCCAGGCGAGATAAAGCAACACGCCGTTTCGTTGCCGGGTATTGTGCATTCCGAACAAGGCAAACAACTCCGCCGCCCGCTCCAGCGGATGGTCGCGCAGACAAAAATCCTCCACGTACAAGCGAATTTCCCCGCTTGTCATGCGCTCTGCCGCCCGTATCGCTTCGACGATACGGGATTCTTCCACTTTTGAGAACAGCATAGCCTTTAGAATTGTACCGCCGGCGCCTTTTCTGCGCCCTGGGTAGCCTGGAAATAGCCTTTTTGGGAAAATCCGAAGATACCGACCAGCAAGTTGGTGGGGAAACGGCGGATATAGGCATTGTAATCGTTGACCGATTCGTTGAAATTTTTACGCTCAACGGAGATGCGGTTTTCCGTACCCTCCAGCTGTTTTTGCAAATCCATAAAATTCTGATTGGCTTTCAGATCCGGATAGCGTTCTACCGTGACGAGCAGGCGGCTGAGCGCGCCGCTGAGCGCCCCTTGGGCTTGTTCAAATTGCTGGATGTTTTCCATGGACAGTTTGCTTACGTCCACCGTAGTTTGCGTTGCTTTGGAGCGCGCCTCAATGACGGCTTGCAAGGTTTGCGCTTCAAAATTGGCGTATCCCTTGACCGTGCTCACCAGATTCGGAATGAGATCCGAACGGCGTTGATACTGGTTTTCTACCTGCGACCAGGATTTTTTCACGGCCTCGTCCTTTCCGACCGCCGTATTGTACGAGTTGCAGGCACTGAAAACGAATACAACGCCTAATACTAAAACAATCCAGGGGATAAACTTGCGAAATTCCATTTTTTACGTATTTATTGATTGTAAATTCAGGGTACGAAAGTAAGGGAAAATTCGCGCATCCCGGCGATTTTTTCGCCGAATAACGGACATGTTGCCGACCAACGAATGCGCAGACCGGCTAAGTCCTCGCCATTATTTTTTGTCCATGACCAAAAACGCGGCGATAATCCCTGCCGCAACGGACGCGTTCAGCGATTCCGCGCCGCCGCCGGGCGGGCGCGGAATGGTAAGCCGGTGCGTGAGGGCGGCCTCGACCGCCGGACGGATCCCCTGCCCTTCGTTGCCGATGACGATCAGTCCGCCGGACGGCCATCCGCCGCCGAACAGGCTGTCGCCGTCCATCACCGCGCCGAGTACCGGCATGCCCGGCGCTGCTTTCAGTACATCGCCCAGGCTCGTCTCCTGGCTGCGCACACGAAGAAACGCGCCCATAGAGGCCTGCACCACTTTGGGGCTGAACAGGTCCACGCAGTCCGGCGAACAAAAAACCGACGGAAACCCGAACCAGTCGGCAATCCGCAATATCGCGCCCATATTCCCTGGATCGCGGATACCGTCCAAAAAAAAGTGAAATTCGCTTGGCGAAATCGCAAGCGATTCCGGCGTTTCCGGCAGCGTGACGACTGCCAGTACCTCCTGCGGGCTGGTCAGCGAGGATACTTTTTTGAGATCGGCGGCGGTTGCCGGGATCAGTGAACCGGCGAATGCAGCCGTTTGATGCGCGTGCTGCCGGAGCCAATTTTCCGTGGCGTACAGGCTTTCTACGATAAATGTAGATTGCGAAAGCAGTTCGAGGGTCATTTTCTCGCCTTCGACGATGAATTTTCGGTAATTTTGCCGATACTTTTTCACCGAAAGCGCGGATAGCAATTTGATCTGATTGTGAGAGAGCATAGTAGATCGCCGGGCAACAATTTTTGCGTTATTAATCCAATGAATTACAGCCAAAGTCTTCGCAGTATTCTGCCGTACGGATTGTTTATCCTTGCGCTTCTTCCGAGCGCCTGCAATGTTACGAAGCAATTAGATGACGCCAAAGGGGAACGTTTGTTCGTAAAAAATTCTTTAGAGATTACCGCCCCACAAAAAATGGGTTTTGCCCAGCGCACGGCGTTGGCATACGAGCTCTCCAGTTTGTATAAACTCAGACCTAACGAGAAAAATCTGTTTGTTTTTCGCCATCGCGTGTGGTTTTATTACAAATACAAAGATCGGAAGGGCAAATTTGCCCGGTGGATTATGCGCAGGGTGGCGGAGGCACCCACGATTTACGATGAAGAGCAAACCCAAAAAACGGCGGCGAATTTTAAAAATTATATGCGCCAACGCGGCTATTTTAAAGCTGATTGTCGGTATGAAACGGCATTATTAAGGAACAAAAAAGCAAAAACTGCCTACACCCTCGATCTGGGGCCGCTGTTCACCATCCGGGAAACCGCCTTCGAAAGCCCGGATAGCAATATCCAGCGCATCCTGAATTTGGAAGCCGTAAACTCCCAACTAAAAAAAGGCGGCGCCATGGACGGCAGAACGTTTGAGGCGGAGAAACTCCGCATCACGGCGGCGTTGAAAAACCGGGGATATGCGTATTTTATACCCAATTACGTCGAATTTATTGGCGATAGCACCGGAACCGCCACGGATGTGACGGTGGAGGTGCTGACAGAAACCGACTCCACGCTCCACAAAACCTACCGCTTCGGCGAAGTGTCCGTTTTTTCCAGCCTTGTGCCGGATTATTCCTCTATCCGGCAGGATACCACCCTCCAGGATATTTATTTTGCCTCTTCCGAACCCGTTTTCAAGGTGAAACCCAGTCGCCTGCGCAGCGAAATCATGGTGCATCCGGATTCTCTGTACCGGCAGGAAGCGATAGATCAGACGATCCGAAACCTGAACAACCTCGGCATTTTTCGCTTTGTTTCCGTCAAGCCTTACCCGGATACCCTTCAGCCAGATCAACTGAACGTCGCCGTCGCCTTTTCAACCTATAATCGCCTGTCTATCGGCGGGGGCGTGGATCTGAATTCGTCGAACAGCGCGGTGAGCGGTCGTTTGTTGGGGATCGCCTCCTCCCTGAATGCCCACAACCGAAATGTGTTCCGGGGGGCCGAACTGGTACAAACAAACCTGCAGTACAACCTCGAATTTGATATTACGAACCGGAACCGCCCGATCTTCTCCCAGGAATTTGCTTTTCAGAACGACCTCACTTTTCCGCGTTTCTTCGATTACCTGGGCTGGTGGAAAGGGCTTTCAAAAATTCAGGTGGGCAGGTATCGCCTTCTGGGCAACAGTTTTTACAACAACCTGCGCGCGAACGGCCAAACCCGCCTGTCGCTGAGTTACAACTACCTGGAACTCATCAACTACTACGCCTATAATCTTTTTCACGCTACCTACGGATACGAACTCCGCCCCGATCAGGAACGGTATTTTTCCTTTGACAATATCGGCATTGACGCGCTGCGCCCGGTTTTCGGCACGCAGTTTGACTCCCTCTTCGGACGAAATGAATTTTTGAAAAACTCCTTCGACCGGCAGCTGTTCACCGGATTCCTGATGCGCTCGATGACCCACACGATCAACAGCAAACCGAACGCGTTCGGAGAGCGCTGGTATATGCGTTTCAACGCGGAATTGTCCGGATTGGAGATTTTTATGCTGAATCAACTCTGGTCAGCGGCATTCACAGATCAAACCTGGCGGATCGCCGACGTGGATTTTTCCAAATACCTGCGCCTGGAGATAGACGGCAGCTATACTCGGGAGTTTTCGCGCAACCTGACTGCCGCCGTGCGCCTGGGAGCGGGCATGGTCGGCGCGTACGGCGACACCCGGGAGGTGCCCTACGTCAAGCAATTTTTCGTGGGCGGCCCGTCCAGTATCCGTGCCTGGCGGATCCGGGAGTTAGGGCCGGGAAAGTTCCGCGATCCAAATCCGCCAGCCGGCCCGCCGTACTATCAAGCGGCGAATTTTCGACTCGATTTCAATGCAGAACTGCGGTTTCCGCTCTTTTGGTGGTTCAAAGGCGCGATATTTATTGACGGCGGTAATATATGGACTTTCCAGCCCGACCCCGACCGACCGGGCGGGGCGTTGCGCTGGGATTCTTATAAAGACATCGCCCTGGGAACCGGTTTTGGGATCCGCGGCGATTTCGATTTTTTTATTCTCCGTTTCGATCTGGGACTGAAAATGCGGCAGCCTTATCCGGACGAAAACGGACGGTATTGGGTGCTGCGCGACTGGTCGGATCTCAGCCTGCGCGCCTTTAATCCAAACCTGTCGGTCGGATATCCTTTTTAGAGCATATTTGGAATTTTCTCGCCGAGTCAAAAATGCCCCTATTTTTGCCTTCGGCAGAAAATTCCAAACATGCTCTTAGAGAATCTTACAAACTGTTTTGAAACAGTTTCTTGCTAATTTATCTTATTTTTGCCATCTTATTTTATATCCACCACACCGTATGTTTTCCAACATCCAAGCTGCTATCGCCCAGGAAATCCAACAAATCCGGGATGCCGGGCTTTACAAAGAAGAGCGCATCATTACGACGCCGCAAGGCCCGGTGATTGACACCACCCGCCTGCCGCACGTACTCAATTTTTGCGCCAACAATTACCTCGGATTATCCAGCCATCCAGAGGTGATCGAAGCCGCTATAGACACCATCCGGACGCACGGCTACGGCCTGTCCTCGGTGCGTTTTATCTGTGGCACCCAGGATATCCACAAGGAATTGGAGGGTAAATTATCTGAATTTTTAGGCACGGAGGACACCATATTATATGCTGCTGCCTTTGACGCCAACGGGGGGCTGTTCGAACCCCTGCTGGGCGAAGAAGACGCCGTTATCAGCGACGAGCTCAACCATGCCTCGATTATTGACGGAATCCGGTTGTGCAAAGCCAAACGTTTTCGGTATAAGCACAATAACATGGCCGATTTGGAAGCGCAGCTCCAAGCGGCAGTCGCCGCCGGCGCGCGCCGCAAATTGATCTTCACCGACGGCGCTTTTTCCATGGACGGCACGATTGCCCAGCTAGACAAAGTCTGCGAACTCGCCGATCGCTACGAAGCGATGGTGGGTATTGATGAGTGTCATGCCACCGGCTTTTTGGGTAAAACCGGGCGCGGCGCCCACGAGTACCGCAACGTCCTCGGGCGGATTGACATCATCACCGGCACGCTCGGCAAGGCTTTGGGCGGTGCTTCCGGCGGTTTCACCTCCGGACGAAAAGAAATCGTGGAGCTCCTGCGCCAGCGCTCGCGGCCTTATCTGTTTTCCAATACCGTGGCGCCTTCCATCGTCGGCGCCTCCATTAAAGTCCTTGATCTGCTCAGCGCCGACACGACCCTGCGCGACAAATTGGAACGCAACACCCAGTGGTTCCGAAAAGCCATGACGGACGCTGGCTTTGATATAATCCCCGGCGATCACCCCATCGTGCCGATCATGCTGTACGATGCGCCGCTGGCGCAACAATTCGCGCGCGCGTTGCTGGAGGAAGAAATTTATGTAATCGGATTCTTCTATCCGGTGGTTCCGCAAGGCAAGGCACGCATCCGGGTGCAGTTGTCCGCAGCCCATGAACAAGAGCATTTGGACAAAGCGGTAGCGGCATTTACAAAAATCGGGAAAAAACTGGGCGTTATCTAGTGCCGCGTCCATTGGCGGAACAAATCAACTGGTACGATTTCACCGCGAGCCCGTGTCGGATCAAGCGCAAACACCACCATGCAGGAAGAAAAATTTGAAGAACTTATCAGCGGACTACTGGATCGGCAGTTCGGAACCGTTCCCCATTTTATTCCGCCTGCAATCGAGGCGGCTTTGCGCGAACAATTGCGCGCGTACGATGCAGACGGAAAAATGTTCCCAGCCGGTGTTGGGCAACATACCAGTTACGCGCGGAATGAGCAACTGCGCGGCGACGTCATAAAATGGCTGGAAAAAGACAACTCGCCGGCCGAGAAGGCCTTTTTAGAATACATCGAGGCGTTTATTGAGTACCTGAACAAGACCTGCTACACCGGCATCAACAGTTATGAATTCCATTTTGCCCGGTATGAAGCGGGTAGTTTTTACAAAAGGCACCGGGATCAGTTTAAAACGGATACGGGTCGCAAGTTTTCGCTGGTGGTCTATCTCAACGAGGGCTGGCGTGCCGAAGACGCGGGGCAATTAATCATCTACCTGGACGAGCAGCAAATCACCATCCTGCCCGAGGGCGGCCGCGCCACGTTTTTCCGCAGCGACGAGATTGATCATGAAGTACAGCCAACCAATCGGAACCGCCTGAGTATTGCCGGCTGGTTGAAGCGGGTTTGATCCCGAACAGCAGCGCATTACACCCCACCCGGAATTTTATCCGCCCAAGGCGCCGCGCTTTCCAGTTGACCGGCAAGGCGGAACAGCACCTCCTCTTCGCCCCAGCGGCCGGTGAACATCATCCCTACCGGCAGTCCTTCCGGCGTGAAATGCAGCGGAACCGACATGGAGGGTTGGCCGGTGATATTGGCAAAAACCGTCCAAGGCATATACTCATATATTTTTTCGGCGAGGTCGTCAATTGTGGCTTTGGCCAGGATTCCGAGACCGAGGAAATTAATCACCTGAATCATAAATTGTTCGGCGGGCGACTGCTCCAGTTCGCCGATTCGGAGCGGCGGCCGGGCGAGCGTGGGCGTCAAAAAAACGTCGTACGCGGCGGTGGCGGCATAGATTCGCTGCGAGATATCGCTCCATTTGCGTTTCGCATAGGCATATTCTGCGGCGTTGAACGCTTTTCCCAGCAGATGAAAGGCATACGTATTCGGCTCCACGTCGCTCGGGCGGGTTTTGCGGCCCAGGAAATCGCTTAATTCCTGCAAATCTGCCGCCGCTTCCGCGGAAACGATCACGATAAATGCCTTGGTCAGATCCTCTTTGTGATACGGGAGTGGAATTTCTTCGACGGAATGCCCCTCTTTACGCAGGATATCAATTGTTTTCTGCAGTCCGGCCAGGCAGTCGTCCGACACCTTTTTTCCGAGGGTATGGTTGGGCGAATACGCGATGCGGAGCTTCCCCGGCGCGGTACGCGCCTCGTGCAGATACGGCCGATCCGGCATGGGAATCCGGTACGGATCGGCGGGGTGCGCGCCGAGAATGGCATCCAGGTAGGCGGCAGAATCGCGTACGGTGCGGCTCACGCAGCCTTCCACGGCGGCGCCGGCCCAGTGTTCACCGTGTAAAGGCGCCCAGGAAGTTCGGCCGCGTGTAGGTTTCAGGCCGAACAATCCGCAATTAGACGCTGGAATCCGGATACTCCCCCCGCCGTCATTCGCGGTGGCGATCGGCGTGATGCCGGCAGCCACGGCAGCGCCGGAGCCGCCGCTGGAGCCGCCGGGCGTGTGCGCCAGGTTCCAGGGGTTGCGGCTGGGGCCGAAAAGTTTCGGTTCCGTGTAGGGCGTGATACCGAACTCCGGCGTATTCGTCTTGCCAAAAATCAACAAGCCGGCCTGCTTCATTTTTTCCACTACCA
>JAUMBL010000064.1:0-4655 GCA_032115775.1 Saprospiraceae bacterium
GTTTAATTCACCGCTATTTTCCGGACATCCTTCGGCTCTTCTGCGGTCAGTTTGGGCAGTAGCAACTTCAGCATCCCGTTGTCGTAGTTGGCGGCGATTTTTTCGGCGTCCACATTGTCTGGCAGGGGAAAAGCGCGTTTAAAGGATGTAAATTGAAACTCCCGTCGGGTGAATTTGGCGTCTTTTTCTTCTTTTTCCACTTTATGCTCGCCGCTGATGTGCAGGTAGCCGTCTTTTACTTCGATTTTAAACTCGTTTTTATCAAAGCCGGGCGCGGCCATTTCCACCCGAAAAGCGTCGTTTGTTTCGGTGATATTGGCAGCCGGGATCGTAATTCCTTTTACCATCGGTTTGATGCCTTCGAAAAACGTGTCTTCAAAGAAATCGTCCATCCAGTTTGAGATGGTCGGAAACAAATTTGTTGCGGAATTCCATTTTACCAGTGACATATCTACCTCCGTTTTAAATTGTGATTTAATACTGCAAAGTTGCGCAGGCCTGATATGCCGGGAAATGATGCCGGTCAGGCTTTTATATAATATGCGTCATGTTGTGCCGGTCAAGCCCTACCTTTACCCCGGTTTTTCAATGCATATTTATGCGCTGATTTTAAACACGTCCTAACGCATGTCTAAAAAAAAGCAAATTATCCTGCCCGCCGTGCCGATACACGGTATTGCCGACCGTGGTAAGGGCGTAGGCCGTACGGCGGAGGGTCTTACGGTGTTCGTCGAAGGCGCCGTGCCGGGCGATGTCGCGGACGTGTTCGTACAGAAAAAGAAGTCGGGCTTCGCCGAAGGGAATGTAGAGCGCCTGCTGACGCCCTCTCCCGACCGCACGACGCCGTTTTGCGCGCATTTTCAGATTTGCGGGGGCTGTAAATGGCAAAATCTGGACTATGCCGCACAGCTGCGGCACAAGCATCAAACGGTGCTTGACGCTTTCCAGCGCATCGCTAAAGTGCCCGTGGAGGATTTTCAACCCATTCTCGGCGCGCAGGCAACGCAGTATTACCGCAACAAACTTGAATTTGCCTTTTCCGATCGCCGCTGGCTGCTGGAATCGGAGCTCGGGCAGTTCGCGCCGGAAGACGACCGCTCCGGACTCGGCTTCCACCGTGCCGGCGCGTTCGACAAGGTGGTGGATGTCGCGCACTGTTGGCTTCAAACCGACCCTTCCAACGCGATACGCAATGCAGCCCGCGCGATTGCGCGGGCGCAGGGACTCGCTTTTTACAATATCCGGGCGCATGAGGGATTCCTGCGCAATCTCATGCTCCGCATCACCGATACCGGCGAAACCATGCTGCTTTTCAGTTTCGCCCAGCCCGACCAAGAAGCAATAGACCGCTATCTCGGCGCGCTGCTCGAACAATTCCGCGACCGCATCACCACCATCGTCTATTGCGTCAATCAAAAGCGGAATGATACGGTGTTCGATCAGGAAATGATCGTCTGGTACGGAAAAGGCTACGTGGAGGAGCGCCTGGGCGACCTGCGGTTCAAAATCGGCCCCAAATCCTTTTTCCAAACCAACTCCGCCCAGGCAAAAAACCTGTACGATACGGTGCTGGAATTCGCCGAACTCCGTGGCACGGAAAATGTCTATGACCTCTACACCGGCGCAGGCAGCATCGCCCTGTACGCTGCGCGCTACTGCAGACAGGTGGTGGGCATCGAAGAGGTGCCCGAGGCCATCCTCGACGCCGAGGAAAACCGCGCGCGCAACGGCATCCAAAATGCGATTTTTTACGCCGGGGACGTCCGGCAACTGCTCACGCCGGAATTTGCCGCCACCCACGGCAAACCCGACCTCGTGATCACCGATCCGCCCCGGGCCGGCATGCACGAAAAGGCCGTCCGCTTCCTGCTGGAACTCGCCGCCCCGCGCATCGTGTACGTGAGCTGCAATCCGGCCACGCAAGCGCGCGACCTGCAAATCCTGTCGGAAAAATACGCCGTCCGAAAAGTGCGGCCGGTGGATATGTTTCCGCATACGCATCATATCGAGAACGTGGCGCAATTGGAGTTGAAATAGGGTTGGTTTTTGGATATGCTTTTATTTTATCGTATCTTTGTGCATCGCACATTTATTTTTTATCGCTTATGGCTTTCGAAGTAGAGGGTAAACTCCACCGCATTTTTCCAACTGAGCAAAAATCGTCCAGTTTCCAGGCACGTGAATTTGTGCTGGAAGTGCCCGACGGCAATTACCCGCAACTGATCAAGTTTCAATCCGTGCAGGATCGCTGCAGCATGCTTGACCCCTTCCAGGAGGGCGATTTTGTGAAGGTGTCGTTTGATCTGCGCGGACGGGAATGGAATGGAAAGTACCTCACCAACCTGAATGCGTGGCGCATCGAACGCTCCGGCAACCAGGTTGCTGCGCCGCCGCCCGGGTCGGATCAAAATTTTCCCTCCGACCCCTTCCCGGACTACAACGCCGCCGCGACGCCTCCCCCGCCGCCGCCCGGCAATCTCGACGATCTGCCGTTCTAACCCATGCTGCGCGGCGCCGCACTCTCATGCTCGCTCCTGCTGCTGCCGCTGCTCCTCGCCGGCCAGCGCGTTTCCAGTGTATCTACCCGCTGGAGCGACTCCTTTGTGGAATGGGAGATATTCGCCCCGGCTCCCGATACGACGCGCGAAAACGATTCGCAAGAGGCGCCCGACGAGGAACGCATCGGTGAATTCAAACTCCGCTGGCTGAACGTCCGGGACGACTGGTCGGAGTGGGATTACGAAATCGGCGACCAACGCGGAACCATCCGAATGAAATGGAAGGACGACCCCACGCAATGGGAACTGCGCGCCTACGACGGCGCCATCGTCAGTATGCGCGCCGCCTGGGCAAACGACCCCGCCCAGTGGCGGATTACCGATAATGACGTCGCGCTTTCGCTGCGCAGCCGCTGGACGAACCAGCTGGACGAGTGGATGGTGGAGGATAATCAGCACGGTACGTTCTATATGTACACGTTTCAGGAAATGGATCCGCGCGATTGGGCGATTGATGACCGGCTCAGTGAACGCATCTCGCCCGCCATGCGGCTTGCAATGATCTTTATCGTTATATTCCATAGCACACCCAAACAGTGAACACAATTTCTTACGACTACGTCATCATCGGCAGTGGCTTCGGCGGCTCGGTCAGCGCACTCCGCCTGGCGCAGAAGGGCTATAAGGTGCTGGTCGTTGAACAGGGGAAATGGTATCATGCCGAAGATTTTCCCCGTTCGAACTGGCAGTTTTCTCGCTGGCTCTGGGCGCCGGCGCTGCGCTGGTACGGCATTATGCGCATCACGATTTTTCGCCACGTCGGGATCGTCTCCGGAACCGGCGTCGGCGGCGGCTCGCTAGTGTACGCCAATACCCTGCCCACGCCGAAACCCGCTTTTTTTAAAACGGGAAACTGGGCGCATCTGGCCGACTGGCAGCAGGAGCTCGAACCGTTCTATCCGCTGGCGCTGAAAATGCTCGGCGCAGCTAAAAATCCGCGTCCGGCCGATGCCGACCGGGTGCTGGAACAGATCGCCGAACAGATCGGGAAACAACAGCACTTCGACGCTACCCGGGTGGCAGTCTATTTTGGAGAACCCGGAAAAACAACCCCGGATCCGTATTTCGAGGGCGAAGGCCCCGATCGGAAAGGCTGTATCTTCTGCGGTGCTTGCATGACCGGCTGTCGGCACAACGCCAAAAATACGCTTGATAAAAATTATCTTTACCTGGCTCAAAGAGCAGGCACTGAAATCCTGGCCGAGCACCGGGTTACGGACGTCCGCCCCGACGGTGCGCCCGACGGTTCGGAAGGCTATCTGGTGCGCTTTCAGTCCACTACCAACTGGCTCGCGCGTGCGCAAACCGTTCGCACCCGTGGGGTGGTCTTCTCCGGCGGCGTACTCGGCACGGTAAAACTCCTGCTGCAGCTCAGGAAAAAATCCCTCCCGCGGCTGTCGGCTCGTGTGGGCGAATTCGTGCGCACCAACAACGAAAGCCTGATCGCGATCACCAGCCCAAACAGCCGCCACAATATGGCGGAGGGCGTGGCCATCGGCTCGATTCTGCATACGGACGAAAACAGCCATCTCGAGGTCTGTCGGTACGGTAAAGGCTCAGGCGCCTGGCGATTGACCTTTCTGCCGTACGTGGAAGGCGGGAATTTCCTGATCCGACTATTCAAAACATGCGGGGAAACCCTGCGCGGCCTGCCGGAATATGTGCGCTGCGTTTTTGTGAAAGACTGGGCGCAAAGTTCCGCCGTGCTGCTGTTTATGCAAACGCTGGACAGCACGGTGCGGTTTTCGCTCGACGGACTGGGCGGGATGAAATCCACCGTCTCCCCCGGCTCGCCGGCGCCCAGCGCGTTTATTCCCGAGGCCTCCGCGCTCGCTGCGCGCTTCGGCCGGATTGTCGGGGGGAAGGCCTTCGCTTTTTTCCTGACGCCCCTGGCCGGTATCCCCGGTACCGCGCATATCCTCGGGGGCGCCGTTATGGGCGCCACGCCGGAAGAGGGGGTGATTGACCGAAATAATCGCGTGTTCGGCTATCAAAACATGCTGGTGTGCGACGGCGCAATGATTTCCGCAAACCCGGGCGTGAACCCCGCGCTCTCCATTACCGCCATCGCAGAACGCGCGATGAGTACCATTCCGC
>JAUMBL010000065.1:0-8730 GCA_032115775.1 Saprospiraceae bacterium
AGAAAAAAATAAAGCGGCGCTCGAAGCCATCCAACCTTCGTTTTTCGAAATGTCCGTCGCCCTGGCATTCGATTATTTCGCGCAGGAAAAAGTGGATATCGCCGTGATTGAAGTGGGCTTGGGCGGCAGCCTGGACAGCACGAACGTGATCACGCCGCTGCTCAGTGTCATTACCAACATTAGCTACGACCACATGGATATCCTGGGCGATACGCTCGATAAAATCGCCTTTGAAAAAGCGGGTATCATCAAGCCCGGCGTGCCGGTGGTCATCGGCGAAACGCACCCGGAATCCGCACCGGTGTTTCTGAAACAAGCGCAGGAGGTGCAAGCGCCCATTGTATTCGCAGATCAGCGCTATGAATTGCGGATTGCCGCATCCGACAACGCAGAGAGCGGCTTGGAAGAAATCACGCATTACGACATTCTGCGGGAGCGGCAAGCCGCCGGCGGGCTGCAATTGCAGGGCGGCGGCCCGTACCAGCCGCGCAATCTGGCCACGGTGTTGCAAGCATGGGAGGTGCTTTGCGCGCAACCGGACTTTTTATCTGTTTTAAAAAATAAAAAAATAAGCACCGAGGCGCCGGCGCTGCAGGCGTATGTCAAAACGGGCCTGGCGCGGCTGCGCGACCTGACGCGGTTTGTCGGCCGCTGGCAAGTTATCGGCCGAAACCCAACAATCCTCTGCGACAGCGCACACAACGAGGCCGGCCTGCAGGCTGCTTTCGAACAAATCAGCCGCCTGCCCGCGCAACGCCTGCATATCGTCTGCGGTTTTGTAGCCGACAAAGACCTCAACAAGGCGCTGCGGCAGTTCCCAACCCAGGCCGCCTATTACTTCGCAAAAGCAAATATTCCGCGCGGACTCGATGCCGCTGCCCTCCGCGCCGCTGCCGCCGAACGAAGCCTGCGCGGAAAATCCTATAGCTCAGTCAAAAACGCCCTCGCCGCCGCCAAACGCGCCGCCGCAAAAGACGACCTGATCGTGGTGATCGGCAGTATTTTTGTTGTGGCCGAAGTCCTGTAACGCTCGAATTCGCCCGTCATGCTGAAACGCTCTTCCGCCCTGCGCTTCCCGCTCCGCTTTTTTTCCGGCTGCCTGCTCCTGCTGTCCGCCTGCATCGGCCTCCATGCCCAACAAACCGCCATAGTGTACGGTAAAATCACGGACGCAGCCAACAATCAGCCGGTCGAACTGGTCACGGTGTTCGTCAAGGGCGGCAATACGGCGGCGTCGAGCGACGAAAACGGATACTTTTCGATCCAAATACCGGCCGGACAACGCCTCACGCTGGGCTTTCGCCGGGTCGCCTACAAGGAAAGCGCCGCCGACGTACTGCCCCTGGCCCCTGGCGCCCGCTTCGCACTGGATCTGGCGCTGGCGCCCACAGAATCCAACCTGGAGGTAGTCGTCCGCGAACGCCGGCTCGACGACGGCGGGATGGTGCGCGAAAAAAACCTGCAGGACCTGCGCCTGCTGCCCTCCACCACCGGCAACCTGGAAAGCGTACTGCCGCATATCGCCCTGGGTACCTCTGCGGGCAGCGGGGGCGAACTCACCTCCCAGTACCAGGTGCGCGGCGGCAACTACGACGAGAATCTCGTCTATGTCAATGATTTTGAGATATACCGACCGCAATTGGTACGCGCCGGACAGCAGGAAGGTTTGTCCTTTCCGAATATTGACCTGATGCGCGATTTATCGTTCTCTTCCGGTGGTTTTCAGGCGAAATACGGCGATAAAATGTCTTCCGTCCTGGATGTGAAATACAAACGCCCCGACAGCCTCCGCGCCAGCGCGAGCGGCAGCCTGCTGGGCGCCTCGGCCCACCTGGAAGGCAGCGTCAAATCGAAAAAAGACGACTACCGCGCCCTGCGCTACCTGGTGGGCGCCCGGTACAAAACCACCCGCCTGCTGCTGAGCAGCCTCGACGTGGTGGGCGAGTACGTCCCGGATTTTTACGACATACAGACGTATATTACGTATGATTTCAAGCGCGACTGGCAACTTGGCCTGATCGGCAATTTCAACCGCTCCGTGTATCGGTACCGACCGGAAAGCCTGGCCCGCGCTTTCGGGCTGATTGACTTCGCCCTGCAATTGCGCACCGCCTTCGAAGGGCAGGAAGTGGACGATTTTACCCAGGGGATGGGCGGCGTATCGCTTACTTACCTGCCGGAACGTGAGAAAAGCCCGGTGTATCATAAATTCCTGGCCTCTACCTGGCGCAGCCAGGAAAACGAGCGCTTCGACATCCTGGGCTACTACCTGCTGGGCGAGATAGACGCCAACCTGGGCTCCGATAATTTCGGGGAGATCATCAACGTGCTCGGCCAGGGTACCCAGCAAACTTGGGTGCGCAACTACCTCACCCTCGACGTGCGCAATGCCGAATATAAAGGCGGGATCGAACTGCAAAACGACGACCGCGAAGCCAACCTCACCCGCAGCCACTTCCTGCAGTGGTCGGCCAAATGGCAAAACGAAGAAATCTTCGACAAAATCAACGAGTGGGAGCGCCTCGACTCCGCCCTGTACTCCCTGCCCTACGATACCACGGCGCTCTTTGTCCGCAATGTGCTGAAAACCCGGAATAGCCTGAACAGCAACCGATTGTCTGTTTTTTTTCAGGACACTTGGACTTGGCGCAAGGACGGCGCCCGCGAAATTCAGGTACACGCCGGTCTCCGCGGACAATACTGGGATCTGAACGGCGACTGGTTCGTGACCCCGCGCGTACAAATGCTGTACAAACCGCTCAATACCCAACGCGACCTCTCCTACCGACTGGCCGGAGGCCTGTATTACCAGCCCGCTTTCTACCGCGAAATGCGCCGGTTGGACGGCAGCGTGAACACGGATATCCGGGCGCAAAAAAGCGCGCATATCGTGGGTGGGTTCACCTACGATTTCCTCTGGGGCAAACGCAATCCCACCAAAATGCGCCTTATCGCCGAAGCGTATTACAAACAAATGTGGGATATGGTGTCGTACGATCTGGACAACGTGCGCGTGCGCTACGCCGGCGCCAACGACTCCCGCGGCTACGCCACCGGCTTCGACGTGCGGATGAACGGCGAGTTCGTGCCCGGCGCCGAGAGCTGGATCAACCTCTCCTTCCTGCGTACCCGCGAAAGCCTGGACGGCGTGCAGCACTTGTTCCGGAAAGTCGGGCAGCGGCAAGGTACGCCCGTCGGCGACGTGCCCCGCCCAACCGACCGCTTTATGACGCTGTCCATGTTTTTTCAGGATTACATGCGCCGCAACCGAAACGCCAAAATGCACCTGAATTTCACCGTCGGCTCCGGACTGCCCTTCGGCGTAGTCAATAACAACATAATATACCGCAATCCCTACCGATTCAAACCCTATCACCGCGTGGATATCGGCTTTTCCCTCCTGCTGTACAACGAGGCCACCCACAAACGCCGGGCCAACCATATCCTGCGCTTTACGCGCAATACCTGGGCCAGCCTGGAAGTGTTCAACCTGATGAAAGTAGCCAACGAAGCCTCCAATATCTGGATCAAGACAATTGAAAATACGCAGTATGCCGTGCCGAATTACCTGACGGGCCGGCGACTGAACTTGCGGGTGCGAATGGACTTTTAGCGCATGTCCGGATTTCGGGCGCCGCAATCGCCCAAAACCGAAATCCAAATATGCGCTGAAATACCGGATGTTTCTTACCTTTGCGCCGCTTTTTAACAGTATGCCCCGCGCGCAAGCCTCTCAACTTTTTCTCAATTTTCAACAATGCCCTATCTCTTTACTTCCGAATCCGTATCCGAAGGCCACCCCGATAAAGTAGCCGATCAAATCAGCGACGCCATTCTCGATGAGTTTCTCCGACAGGATCCCAACTCCAAGGTGGCCTGCGAAACCTTGGTAACCACCGGTTTGGTGGTGGTGGCCGGCGAGATGCGCTCCAAAGCATACGTAGATATTCAGGACGTGACCCGTCGTACCATCGAGCGCATCGGCTACAACAAAGCCGAATACCAGTTCGACGCCAAAAGCTGCGGCGTGATCAGCGCGATCCACGAACAAAGCGCGGATATCGCGCAGGGGGTGGATGTCGGTCGCCACGAAGACGAGCAAGGCGCCGGCGACCAGGGCATGATGTTCGGTTACGCCACCAACGAAACGGACAATTACATGCCGTTGGCGCTGGATCTGGCGCACCGGCTGCTGTACGAGCTGTCCCTGATTCGCAAGGAAGGCAAACAAATGAAATACCTCCGTCCGGACGCCAAGAGCCAGGTGACGATCGAATACACAGACAAACACGTTCCGAAGAAAATAGACACGATCGTGGTGAGCACCCAGCACGACGAATGGGCTTCGCAGGAGAAAATCGCTTTGGATATACAGAAAATCCTGATCCCGCGTGTGAAAAAAGGCCTGCCGGCGCGCTTGCAGCGTTTATTTACAAAAGATATCAAATTCTTCATCAACCCGACCGGTAAGTTTGTGATCGGCGGCCCGCACGGCGATACCGGTCTTACTGGCCGCAAAATCATCGTGGATACCTACGGCGGTAAGGGCGCGCACGGCGGCGGCGCTTTCTCGGGCAAAGACCCCTCGAAAGTGGATCGCTCCGCAGCCTACGCCACCCGACACATTGCTAAAAACGTGGTGGCTGCTGGTCTGGCCGACCAATGCCTGGTGCAGGTAGCCTACGCCATCGGCATAGCGAAGCCGGTGGGCTTGTACGTGACTACCTACGGCACCTGTAAGATCAAAGGTTTGACGGACGGCGAAATCGCCCAACGGCTGCAAAAAATCTTCGACCTCCGCCCGGCCGCCATCGTGCGCCGCTTCGGGCTGAAAAATCCGATCTTCTCTCCGACCGCCGCCTACGGCCACTTCGGCCGCATGCCGGGGCACATCACGGAACATATCGGCCTGAACGGCCACGCGCAGCCGAAGATCGTGGAGACTTTTACCTGGGAAAAACTGGACGCAGTTGACGATATAAAGAAAGCGTTTGGGCTTTAATTGCCCCGAAAAATAAAAAGGGGGACGCTCGCACAGGTGCAGGTATCCCCCTTTTCATTTATATAGCGCCTGTTTTTTTGATTTTTCTGAAAAAATCAAAAAAACAGGCGCTATAACATTATTCATCGCACCACCGTCACATCCCCGCTGAACACCTCGGTCGTCCCGTCCGCAAATTCAATTTCCGCCCAATAGGCATATACGCCCGGCGGCATGAGCTTGCCATTGAAACTGCCGTCCCAACCCTGTTCGGGACGGTTGGGCAGTATATTTTGGAATACGGCCATTTGTCCGCCCCAACGGTCGTACACCTGCAAACTGCGGATATTGATCACCCGCTCGTCGCCGTAAATAGTAAAGCGATCGTTCAAGCCGTCGGTACCGGGCGCAAACGTGTTGGGTATGTACACCTGCCCGCCCGTTTTAACCCGAATGAGAAATACGCCTTCGGCGGTGCAGGCGCCATAGCCCTGCACAAAGAGCCGCAATGCAGTCGTTCTTACGGGCGACAGCGTCGGATTCAGACAATCCTCGCAGGATAAATCCACGCCGGGAGCCGTCCAGCTGATCTCCAGCGGCTCGATGGTGATAGGCGCGTTCAACGTCACCGTTTCGCCGGGTAAAATTTCAAGGGTATCCCCCACGAGTTCATTTACCGCTTCCAGCGGCGCCAGTACCACGACTTCCTCGGCGGTGCAGCCGTTGGCGTCCGTGATTTCTACGGTGAAAACGCCTTCCGACAGGTCGTCGAAGTTCAAGACTTGCGTGCCGTTGGTCACGCCGACTTCCTGGAACAAACGCACCGTATAAGGCGACGCCCCGCCGCTGACGCTTTGCACCGTAACGGCGCCCGGGGAGGAACAGGTAGGCCCGATGGCCCGCACAACCGGCAGAACCGGCGCAGGCTGCGTCAGCGTGGCAGTTGCCGTGCCGGAGCAACCTGCGGCATCGGTCACGGTAATGGTGTAGGTCCCGGCGCCGGCGTTGGCGATCGTAGCCGCGGAAGCGCCGGTATTCCACAAATACTGGAAGGGCGCCTGCCCGCTCTGAGGAAGCCCTGTGACAACGCCGTCGGCGCCGCCGCTGCAAGACACGCCGAAGCCGTTATAATCGCTGTCAAGGGCAATGGAGACTGTCAGAAGGCCTCCCGCCAGGGTTTGCGTAATCACCACGCTGTCGCAGCCGTCCGATCCCGTCAGGCGCTGTACGCTGACGCCTATTTGCAGCGGATCGCAACTTTGGGCTTGCAGGGAGGTGGTGTCCGTAGTACCCGGTACGAGTGCTGTGAGTGCTGTGCCGGTGCAGCCGTTGGTATCGGTCACCGTCAGGCCGTAGCTGCCGGGCTGGGTGACGGTAATTTGGGGACTGGTTTGGCCGTTCGACCATTGGTAGGCTGTAAAGGCGCCGCTGCCGGTAATAGTGGCAGCGCCGCCGCAAAGCACGGCCGGACCGCCGATTTGGACTGTCGGCGCAGGCAGCGCCTGGACGGTAAATACATCCTCTGCCGTACAGCCCAGCGCATCCGTAACCGTCACCCGGTAATCGCCCGGTTGGTTCACGGCGATGCCGGGCGTGCCGGCGCCGCTGCTCCACGCATATTGCACAAACCCGGCGCTCGCCTGCAAGGCGCCGCTCGCGCCCGGACAAAGCCGCTCGTCGCCGCTGATACCCACCTGCAGCAGCACCGGCACATTGACCGGTACGGAGGCCGCGCCGGTACAGCCGTTCTGATCGGTCACCACCACGCCGTAAACGCCCGACTGCGATACGCTGATGCCGGGCGCAGTACTGCCGTTATCCCACAGGTAGGCGACAAAGCCTGGGTCGGCGCCCAGACTGATCTGTCCGTCGCAGGCATAGGGCAACGAGGTAATCTGCGGCGTCGGATTGGGGAACACAGACAGATCAGCCGATGCCACGCCGGTACAGCCGTTGGCATCCGTCACCGTCGCACTGTACGACCCGGCCGTATTGACGTTTATGGAAGCGCCTGAAACGCCGGTGCTCCATTGAACAGCCGAAAAGCCGGGTACGCTGAGCGTGGCCGAGGCGCCGGCGCAAAATGCCGGCGGACCGGCAATAAGCGGCGCCGGCAAAGGCAAAGCGGAGAGTTGCACGGCGGCGGTCGCCGTACAGCCGAGGGCATCCGTAACGGTGAGCGTCACGAGTCCGCCGAGGCTCGTATTGATGGTGGGCGTAACATCGCCCGTGCTCCAGGCATACGACTGAAAACCGGCGGCGCCCGTCAGCGTGGTCTGGGCGCCCGCACAAAATTCAGGGTCGCCGTTAATACCGGCCACCGGCAAAGCGGGCACATTGATTTGTACGGCGTCCACCCCGGTGCAACCGGTCGCATCGGTCACCGTGACCGTGTACGTACCGGACGCTTGGGCGCTGATCACCGCGCCGGTTTGGCCGTTGCTCCAGGTATAGGTTGTAAAGCCTGCGCCGGCATCCAGTTGGATTTGTCCGTCGCAAGCATAAGGTTCCGGCGTGATCTGGGGATCCAGTTGGGTTGCCACCGTCAGCGTAGCGCTGCCCGTATTCGTACAACCGTTGGCATCCGTGACGGTCAGCAGGTAATCGCCGGCCGTATTTACCGTGATGGAAGGCGTGGTTTCACCGTTTGACCAAAAATAGCTGCTCAGTCCGGGCGGCGCGCTCAACACGCCGCTGTTGTTCACGCAAATGACAGCCGGGCCGCTGACGGCGGCATTCGGCAGGGGGAAAACGGTCAAATTGAAAACGTCGGTCGCCGTACAGCCCAGGTTATCCGTCGCCGTCACCGCGTAATTGCCGGCAACGCTGACGGCAACAGCCGATCCGGTCTGGCCGTTCGACCAACTATAACTGTTAAACCCGGGCGTGGCATTCAAATCAGCCGTAACGCCCGTGCAAACGGCCGGATTTCCGCTGATGGCCACGACCGAAGTGGCGGGTATCGTGACGGCGAGAGAAGCAGTACCCGTACACCCGTTGGCGTCCGTGACGGTCACCGTATAATCGCCGGAAAGCGTTGCTGCTGCGACCGGCGTATTCTGTCCGTTGCTCCAGGCGTATGCATTGAAACCCGATCCGGCGTCCAGGGTGATTTGTCCGTTGCAGGCATAAGGTAACGCGACCGGTTGCGGCGTCGGCGGCGCAGCCACCGTGACCGATGCGCCGGCGGTATTCGTACAGCCGTTGGTATCGGTAACTGTGACGCTGAAATTTCCCGCAGCGGGTACATTGATCGTTGGGGTAGTTTCCGCCGTGGACCACAGGTAGGCGTTCAGTCCGGGCGGCGCGCTCAGCACTGCGCTGCCGTTGGCGCAAATCAGCGAGGGGCCGCTGATCGAGGCATTCGGCAACGGGTTGACATTTACGATGAATAAATCGGTCGCCGTACAGCCGAAATTATCGGTGGCAGTTACGGTGTAAATACTCGAGAGATTGACTGTAATGACCGGCCCGACCTGGTTATTCGACCAGGCATAGCTGTTAAAACCCGGCGTGGCGTTGAGGGTAGCGGAAGCATTTTGGCAAATAAAACCCGGGCCGGTGATATCTACCACCGGATCGGCGGGGATGACGACGGTAACCAGGTCTGTGCCGCTGCATCCGGTCGCATCCGTGACCGTAACGGTGTAATCGCCGGCAGCGTTGACGGATACGGATTGGGTGGTCTCGCCGTTGCTCCACGAATAAGTAAGGAATCCGGCGCCCGCGTCCAGCGTGATTTGGCTGTT
>JAUMBL010000066.1:0-6752 GCA_032115775.1 Saprospiraceae bacterium
GAAACAACCCGCCATCATCCTACATTCTAATCTCAAATTACTTTTGTACGATCATTTTCCGAACAACCTTTCCGTTCGGATTGCTGATCGAGTAGAAATACGCGCCATTGGGCAGGTCGCCGGTATTAAAGGTAAACTGGTTGGCGCCTTCCATAAGGCGGATCGGCTCAAAATAGAGGCGTTGGCCGACCAGGTCGAACACTTCGAACAGAAAATCATCGGAGCGGAGGGATTCGATTTCGATGCGCGCGGTATAGCTAACCGGATTAGGCATGAGGCGGACGTCGCTGATCGGGCCGGCCAGGTCGGCGGCGCTGCTTAGGCATTGCGGGTGCGCTGCCGGCAGTTTCGGCAGGTAGTAGTGCGAACCGGGCGCCACCTGTCCGGGGAACGTAATCGAAGTAAGCGCCGTGGGAAAGCCCAGCGCGAAGATGCTGGCCGTGATGCCCAGATCGGCGGTATCGGTGCTGTTGGAGGCGGCCACGGTGCCGGTCAGCCGGATGCATCCCAAGGTTAGCGGGCGGAAGCGGCAGCTCGGCGGATCGCAAACATACGTGACCCCGGTTGGCAGGTTCGAAATGGCGCCCGTCAGCGCTACGGCCACGCTGTCAATATTGAAGCCGGAGAATTGAGCCGGTACGAAGACCGTGACCGACTGGTTGTAGGGCTGTCCCAGGCAAGCCGGCCGCAGGTTGTAAAATGGGCTGTCGGGCGTATAGGGCGCCGGGGACAACAAGGCGCCGGTGATGAGGAGCGAGGAGTCGCGCATGCAGTTTTGCGCTTGCCCGGCGTTCAAAAGGAATGCGGCGAAAAAAAAGAGTAGTAGTGTTTTTCTCATAAATTTGGCGTAGTTAAAAACTGGTGAATCCGATAAATAATGGTCATGTCGTCCTTTTTCGGCAGGCTATCGACGTAGCGGCGGAGAAAATCCGGGCGCCAAAATTGTTGCAGGGAAAAAGTAGCATTCGAACAAGTGGACATTTTCCGCTGCAATTTCAGGTATTTGCCGAATTATCAGGTAGTTTTTGGGCTATTTTAATTCCTTTTTTATTGGATGGGCAGATGAAATCCGACAAAAACACGCAGAATCTGACCGGAAGACGCCCCGATATTCCCGGCGCCGTTGTTGTTTGCAACAAAAACGGGCTTTGCAGCATCTTTGCCACAAAACCCGTTGAATTTTCGTCTTATTCGATCCGGCTCGTTCGCCTTCAATTCATTGCTGTACGCACAATCGTCTGGAATGTTTCCGGATTGTTCAGCGCGAGATCGGCCAGCGCTTTGCGGTTCAGCGCGATCCCTTTCTGACTGACGGCGTGCATGAAGCGGCTGTACGACACCCCTTGTTGACGCGTAGCGGCGTTGATACGCGCAATCCACAGACGGCGGTACGTGCGTTTTTTGAATTTACGATCGCGATAGGCATATTGCCAGCCCTTTTCCAGGGTGTTTTTGGCGACCGTGTACACCTTCGACCGGGCGCCGAAGTACCCCCGCGCAGCCAGCATAATGCGCTTCCTGCGCGCTCGACTGGCGGGGTTGTTAGTTGCTCTTGGCATAAATTTTTTTTTAGTGCGACACAGGGGCGCGGGGAATACCTGCGCAAACTTTTTCCTGTATCCTCGTTAAAAAATAAGGTAAAAGCGCGCTTTACACAACCAGCAATCGCTCAATGCGCGCATGCTCGGCCGAGTGTACGACCACTGCGCCGCGCAGATGACGCTTGGCTTTTTTCGTTTTCTTACGCATCAGGTGGCGCGCGTTGGCCCGATTGCGTTTGACTTTACCCGTGCCCGTCACCTTGAATCGCTTCTTGGCGCTGGAATGGGTCTTCATCTTAGGCATAAGAATTCAGATTTTAAAAAATGGAGCGCAAAGATAAACGCAATTATTGTTTTACAAAAGCGAATAGGAAAAAACAATCTGGAATTACTTTTTCCCAGCCACTTTTTTAGGCGCAATAATCACCATCATCCGCTTGCCGTCCATGCGCGGCAGCTGTTCGGCGGCGCCGTACTCTTCCAATTCTTTCAAAAAACGCAACAGGAGCAACTCGCCGCGCTCTTTAAACATGATTGCACGCCCGCGGAACTGTACGTACGCCTTTACCTTGTTGCCTTCGGCCAGGAAGCTTTTAGCATGGCGGAGCTTAAACTCAAAATCGTGTTCGCCCGTTTCCGGCCCGAAGCGGATTTCTTTGAGCTGCTGCTTGACCGCGTTCGCCTTGATTTCTTTCTCTTTCTTCTTTTTTTGATAGAGAAACTTGTTGTAGTCCGTAATACGGACGACCGGCGGATCGGCGTTTGGGGAGATTTCCACCAAATCGAGCGTCATGGTTTCAGCCCATTTCTGCAGCTTGGAGGTGGAATAAACGGCGCTTTCTACTTTTTCGCCAACGGCAGCGCTGATCTCCTCTAGGTTATCGCCGACCAGGCGAACCTCCGGGACGCGGATAAACTCATTAATGCGGTGCTCCGCCTGCTGTTGCCGGGGTTGAAAAGGACGACGGCCGCCTGTGTTGCCGCCGCCGGACGAGCTGCCCCCGCCGGGGCGCTTTGGGCCGCCGGGACGGGGCGGAAAGGAAGGTTTTAAAGCCAAAAAGTAAGTTTTTTATTTAAAAATGCGCCGGATTTTGTAATCCTGAAAATCGCACTGGCAACCGGCATTTGCCCAAGCGCGCGTTTTTTTGCCGAAGGCAAAAAAAACAACTAGCGCTTTATTGCGGATTTTCAGTTGAGCGCACAAAATTAAGCGTAATTTTGCAAAGTACAAGTTTTTTATTCTTGAACCTTTACGCCGACATTGTACTCCCGCTTGCGCTCCCCAAGCGCACATATACTTACCGCGTACCCGACGAACTGGCCGACCAGGTGCGTCCGGGCGTGCGGGTAGAAGCGCCTTTTGGCAAAAGTAAATTGTATAGCGGCTTGGTAGAGCGGGTGCATTCAAATCAGCCGGAATACCGCCTGCGCGATATCACCGCCGTGCTGGATGAAATGCCGATCGTGGGGCCGCTTCAACTGCAACTGTGGGAGTGGCTGTCTAATTACTACTGCTGCACGCTTGGGGAGGTGATGGCCGCCGCTCTGCCAGGCCACCTCAAACTAACCAGCGAAACGAAACTCGCCTTCAATCCTGCGTACGGCGAGGATTTCACCGAGCTCAACAGCGAAGAATACCTGCTCGCAGAAGCGCTGCAAATTCAACAGGAAATCACCATCGAGGACGCCCGCAAAATTCTCAATAAAAAAACGGTGTTCCCGGTCATCCAAAACCTCATGGCTCGGGGTCTCCTCTCGCTCCGGGAAGATTTGCAGGAAAAATACAAACCTCGCAAAACGACTGCCGTGCGCCTGGCCGCGCCCTATTCCGACGATCCGACGCTGCTGCGCTCGGCGTTCGCCGCGGTAGAAAAATACGACCGACAAACGGAAGTGCTCACCGCGTTCACCCTGCTCAGCCGCGCCCAACCGATCGTCCGAAAAAAAGAACTGCTCCAACGAGCCGGCGTCTCGGACGCCGTGCTCCAAAGCCTGGTAAAAAAAGGGATTCTCGAAATATACGAATGGGAAATCGGCCGCATAGCCGGATACGACGGGGAAATCGCAACAACCGGCGCGCTCACCGCCGCGCAACAACAGGCGGTGGCTGAGATTAAAACGCAGTTTGCTACGAAACAAGCCGTGCTGCTCCACGGGGTCACCGGAAGCGGAAAAACGCAGGTCTATATGGAACTGATCCGCGAAACGATGCTCGAAGGCGGACAAGTGCTGTACCTGCTCCCGGAAATCGCGCTGACCTCCCAGGTCATCCAGCGCCTGCAGCGGGTGTTCGGCGCCGAGGTGACGGTCTATCACTCCCGCGTCAATTACAACGAACGGGTGGAAATTTGGAGAAGCGCCGCCGCCGGCAGTCCAATCTTCCTGGGCGCCCGTTCCGCGCTCTTTTTGCCGTTTAAAAACCTTCGCCTCGTGATCGTGGATGAAGAACACGACAGCTCGTTCAAACAACACGACCCGGCGCCCCGGTACAACGCCCGCGATACGGCGATTTATCTGGCCGGCCTGTACGATGCCAAAGTGCTGCTCGGCACGGCCACGCCCGCACTCGAAAGCTGGTACAACGCGCGCACCGGCAAATATGGATTGACCACGCTGCCCGAACGCTTCGGCGGCCTCCAACTCCCCGAAATCCGCAGCATTGACCTGCGCGTGCAATTTAAAACCCGCCAAATGCAAGGGCTCTTTTCGCCCCCGCTGCTGGAAGGGATCAAAAATGCCCTGGCGCAAGGCGAACAGGTCATTCTTTTCCAAAATCGCCGCGGCTACGCCCCCATTATGGAGTGCCAGGTATGCGGCTGGTCCGCTATGTGCAAACACTGCGAGGTCAGCCTCACCTACCACAAACTCACCCACCGACTCCGCTGCCACTACTGCGGCTATCAGGAGCACACGCCGACCGCCTGCCCTGCCTGCGGCTCCGGTAAAGTCGGCATGCTCGGCTTCGGAACGGAAAAAATTGAAGACGAACTGAAAATTTTCCTGCCCGAAGCCCGGGTTGACCGCCTCGATTTCGATACCGCCGCCAGCCGCGCCAATCTCAGCGCAATCCTCCAGCGCTTCGAAGAAAAAGAAACAGATATCCTTGTGGGCACCCAAATGGTGACCAAAGGCCTTGATTTTGACAATGTGGGTCTCGTCGGCGTGCTTCGAGCCGATTCGATGCTCAAATTTCCGGACTTCCGCTCCGGTGAACGCACGTTCCAACTGCTTACACAGGTCGCCGGCCGCGCCGGTCGCAAGAAAAAACGCGGACTGGTACTCATCCAGGCCATCCATCCCCAACATCCGGTACTGCAGGAGGTGTTTCGCGGCGATTTTCCGGAATTCGCACAGCGCGAACTGCAGGAGCGCCAGGAATTCCATTACCCACCGTTCTCCCGCCTCATCCACCTTACGATCGAACATAAAGATGAAAAAACCGCACAACAGGTCGCTCAATACTACGGCGAAGCGCTCCGGCGGATTCTCGGCAACCGGGTACTGGGCCCGGTCGTCCCACAAATCCCCCGCCTGCGCGGCTATTTCGGCCAGTCTATCTTGCTGAAGCTGGAAAAAAATGTCCAGATCATCGAGGCAGCCAAAGCCCTGATCCGCCAACTGGGCGATACCATCCACGCAAAACCGGGCTGGAGCGGCGCGCGCATCGCCATTGACGTTGACCCCAACCATTGAAACGCCAATCCCCAATCTACAACGCATAATTCACCATGCTATCTGGTCTTTCTCCCGAACAAGTCCTCGAAAGTCGCCGTTTGAACGGCAGAAACCGGCTGTACATCCGCCCCCGCCGCGGAATCTTCCATCTGTTGGGGGAGGTGTTCACCGACCCTATGTTTTTGCTGCTGCTGGCAGCCTGCGGGTTATATTTTGCCCTGGGTGACCTGAGTGAAGCCTGGATGATGGCAGGCGGCATTGTTTTTGTCGTCGCCATTGAAATTGTACAGGAATACCGGAGCGAAACGGCACTGGAGGCACTGCGGCAGTTCGCGGAACCGCGCGCGCGCGTAATCCGGGAAGGGCAGCGGCGGGAAATACCGGCGGAGGAGGTCGTGGTAGGCGATTTGCTGGTTTTTGAAGAGGGCGAACGCCTCGCGGCCGATGGCGTGATCGTGCAGCAGAATGATTTGAGCCTGGACGAAGCGGTGCTTACCGGTGAATCGCTGCCCGTGAACAAGATGGCGGCGGCGGGGGAAAATCAGGTGTTTCAGGGTACTACCGTCAGTTCGGGTATGGGTGTTGCCCGCGTGGAAGCCGTGGGAGCCGCCACCGCGTTTGGCAAACTGGGTAAATCCATCGAGACCATTGAGGCGGAGCCTACGCCCTTGCAGCGCCAGATCAACCGTTTTGTGCGCCAAATGATGTGGGCGGGCCTACTTGCTTTTATTGTTGTGTTTAGCATTAATTTTGATCACGAGCACAACTGGATGAGTGCGCTGCTTTTCTCGCTCTCCCTGATCATGGCGCTGGTTCCCGCAGAAATCCCCGTGGCGTTCACCGCCTTCATGGCCATCGGCGCGTACCGGATGACCCGACAAGGCGTGCTGGTAAAACAACCCAAAACGGTGGAAAGCCTGGGTTCTGCGACCGTCATCTGCCTGGATAAAACCGGCACGATCACCGAAAATCGTATGTCCGTAGCCCATGTCGAGGATTTTTCCGGGAAAAACCGCGCGCTCGAATACGCCATGTGGGCCAGTGAACCGGAACCCTTCGACGCTATGGAAAAGGCGATTCACGACGCCTGGAGCGCTCAAGCCGAAAAAGACCTGCGCGCCGATTTTCAAATGATTCGCGAATATCCGCTCGGCGGCGTGCCGCCCATGATGACGCACCTGTATGCCAACGCCGCCGGCGCCCGCATTATCGCCGCAAAAGGCGCTGTGGAACGGATTATACGCGTGTGCAAACTCCCGAAAGAACGGGCAGAACAAATCATGGCGCGTACGACTGAACTGGCGGGAAAAGGATATCGCGTGCTCGGTGTGGCCTCCGCAACCCGCGCCGGCGATGATTTTCCGGCCGAACAGGACGACTTCGACTGGCAGTTCGAAGGCCTGGTCGCGCTCTTCGACCCGCCGAAACACAATATCCGCGCGGTGATCGAACAATTTCAACAAGCGGGTATCCAGGTAAAAATGATTACCGGCGATTACCCGCAGACCGCCCTGAACATTGCTGCGGAAAGCGGAA
>JAUMBL010000067.1:0-1759 GCA_032115775.1 Saprospiraceae bacterium
AAAGGGCGGTAGCCAAGACCAAGCCCCATAGGATATTGCGCATGATTTATTTTTTAGTACGGTTAAAAAACGGGAACGCCACGCCTGCGTGCAGGGCGGTATTGGGCAGCAGGGGCACATAGCTTTTTACAAAAGGCATTTGTAGAAAAAACTGATAATCCAGGAAAATCCGCGGGGCGTCCGGCGCGGCGCCGAGGCGGTAGCCCAAGCCGAAGGCTGCGCTGCCCATGGCCTGCGGGCGGCCGATCGTGCGTTTGCGTTCGTATTGTCCGTTTACGAGTTCAAAAGTTTGCAAATCGGAGATGGCGTGCAGGTAGCCGGCGCCGAGCCGGAGTTCGGCGCCCAGTTTTTTCCACAGCGCGCGGCGGTAGCCGATTTCGGAATAGAGTTGGATGCCGGTTTGGGAGTATTTGTGGTAGTACACGCCGAGTTTGGCCGTTTGGAACCATTGATTTTTTTCCGAGCGGTTATACCGGAATTCCGTCCCTGCCTGTAATCCCGGGTGGATGGGCGTGATGCGCCCACCGGGCAGTTGGGTATTGACCGAATAGGCCGAGAGAATCAGCGGCAGCCGCCGGACGTCCTGCGCCGCCGCGGTTTCTGCGCCGAGCGAAAGGACGATGAATAGCGCAAGGCCTGTGAGGAATCTGTTTGCCATAATTCAACTGTTTCAACAAAGGTACGGGTATTTTGGTCATGATGAATAGGACGGCTGTCAGTTTGGGAGCTGAGATGTGACGACGTTTACGCTTCACGCGCGGAGGCGGAGGCCGCGTACGATCATTTCCCGCACGAGCCTGACTAACCCCAATACAATATGTTCACTCAGACAAGCCGATCAAACCGCCCAAAAATATCCTCTTAAACACACGCTTATCCCTTACCTTTGCACCAAACAGATCCTTCACGCCATGTCCGATATTCGCAATCTCCAACCCGCCGCCCTCTGGAACCATTTCGCCGACCTGAACGCCGTACCGCGCCCTTCCAAAAAGGAGGAACGCGTGATCGCATTTATAAAAAACTTCGGCGCAAGCCTGGGCTTGCCCACCGAAGTGGACGCCGCCGGCAATGTCCTAATTAAAAAACCCGCCGCTCCGGGAAAAGAAAACCGACCCGTCGTAGTGCTCCAAAGCCACCTCGATATGGTGCACCAGAAAAATGCCGATACGCAGTTCGACTTCGACCGGCAGGGAATTCAAATGTACGTGGACGGCGACTGGGTGAAGGCGCAGGGAACTACCCTGGGCGCCGACAACGGCATCGGCGTGGCAACAATTATGGCCATCCTGGCGTCAAAGGACATCCCCCACCCGCCCCTGGAGGCGCTGTTTACCATTGACGAAGAAACCGGCATGACCGGCGCGCTGGCGCTGAAAGCCGGACAACTGTCCGGTAAATACCTCCTGAATTTGGATACCGAAGACGACTGCGAACTCACCATCGGGTGCGCCGGCGGCGTGGACGTCACCGGCGTCGGCTCGTACCCGACGCAACCCGCCTCCGACCACCACCAGGCTTTCCGACTGGGCGTCCGGGGACTTACCGGGGGGCACTCCGGCATGGAAATCCACCTCGGCCGCGGCAATGCCAACAAACTGATGAACCGCCTGCTGTTCCAGGCTTCCCTGCACTTCGACGCGCGGATTGTTTCGATTGACGGCGGAGGGCTGCGCAATGCCATTCCGCGGGAATCGTTTGCCGGCCTGTGTGTGCCGAACGACCGCGCCGCGCATTTCCGGGAATTTGTACAGCAGGA
>JAUMBL010000068.1:0-4757 GCA_032115775.1 Saprospiraceae bacterium
TGATAGATGTGCTGGGAGTGTAGGTCTGGATTCCCCCTGATGAATCAGGGGGTTACAGGATGATAGATGTGATTTATATAATTATGTACAATTTTGATTAGTAGAGGCTGGAATGTGTAAAAATTTTTGAATATTTTTATGGGCGCTTTTGCGCATGGACTTGGGGATTTATGCGTCGAAAACACAAACTTTCCCCTTCATTTTTCTTTTTCCGAAATTTCAAAGAACTACATCCGGTTTCTCTCCGGAAAAATGTGTACCCTTTTTAAGAAAAAATCAAAAAAACAGGCAACCAAACATTATTTATCTCAGGCGCGACCGGCTAAGTAGTTACTATAAATTGTAATCTCGGCACTTACCGGTTCTCCCAGCAGCATGAACGACAAATAGCGGAACAATAATGATGTTTGGGCGTCTTTGCCTACTTCAGGGCAAATCCGTTAGTTCATAACTCGTACTCCTCCCTCCGGCTTCTTTTTTTTGCATAATTCCGTGTTCGATCAGATCCTGAATATCGCGGAGCGCCGTATCGGAAGAGCATTTGGTGATTTTGGCCCATTTCGCGGTGTTGAGGTTACCGTCAAAGCCGTCGAATAATTTATTAATCATCAGCCGCTGTCGCGCATTGAGCGGGGTCGTGCGGTGACGTTCCCAAAAGGTAGCCTTGGCGAGCACCCGCGCGAGCGTTTGATCGGTAATCTGCAAAGCGCTGTGCAGGCAGCCCAAAAACCACAGCAGCCATTCCGTGATATCCAGCGAACCTTTTTGAGTTTGTTCCAGCATTGCATAATACCGGTTCCGTTCCAGCCGGATTTGTGCCGACATACTGTAAAAACGCTGGGTGTTGCCATCGGCTCTCGACAATTGCATGTCTGCGATGGCTCGGGCGATTCGACCGTTGCCGTCGTCAAAAGGATGGATGGTGACAAACCACAAATGTGCTAACGCTGCTTTTATCACAGGATCCAACCGATCCGCTTGATTGAACCACTGCAGAAAAGCATCCATCTCTTGATTCAATACGACGGCGTCCGGCGCCTGAAAATGTACCCGCTCCCGACCTATCCCCCCGGAAACAACCTGCATCGGTCCGGTAGCATCATTCCGCCAGGCGCCTACGATAATCTTGTACATGCCGCTCCGACCCGTTGGAAACAACGCAGCATGCCAATCGCACAAGCGTTCCGCCGTGAGCGGCTGACGGCTTTGCAACGTAGCATCCAGTATCATTTCCACTACACCGTCCACATGCCGGTCGGAAGGGGCCAGCCCGGAAATATCCATGCCCAGACGCCGGGCAATGGAGGAACGGACTTGCTCCGGATTCAAAAATTCGCCTTCAATTTCGTTGGATTTTAATACATCCAGGGACAGCGTTTCCAGCTCCGCTTCTTTTTGCAGGTCGAAACCCAGCGTGGACATTTTTCCCAACAATTGGCCTTGCAAATGCCGAACCGTACCCAAAGGCGCCAGGATTACTTCCGGGTTCCAGGTAAAGTTCGGCCAGTCAGATAATTGATAGATGTAGCCCATTTGCCGGATATGATTCCGCAAATATACGCCTTATTCTCCGCAAAAAATGCGGCGAATAAGGGGGTTTTTCGCCGCAAGAAAAAAAGGACGCTACAAACGCGCCTCCTGCGCGCGTTGCGCTGCTATAAATGCCGCCCCGCAGCGCAGTTTCTTTGCAACCGGCGATTTCGCATCCATCACCCGCCAAAACGGCGCCATTTGCTCGATGGGCGCGCCCGCCAAATAGCGATCCCAGCCGGCCTCTGCAACAATGCGCAAAAAAATACCGGTGGTCACCGGACAAGTGTACTCTGCGTTGTACTGATGCGCCAAATCTTTGCGCAGATCAGACAGGCTGACGGTTTTCCCGGCTGGAATCTCCCGAAGATACGCCTCGATGATGGCCGGCGTAGCAATCAACATCAGACCGCCCGCCGGAATATCCGCGAACGGCTTGTCTATGCGCTTAATCTCCGGCTGGGTGCGGGTGACGTATTTTTCAGCCCAGGTTTTTGTCTTTTTTGTCACGGAAATCGGAAATTAGAAAGTAGATTGGGTTACTCGCGGACCACTTTTGCCGTCCATTGCCGGCGCTCGGCGCGGAGCTGGAGATAATATACGCCGGATGGGAGGCGACTGAAGTCCAGGCTGGACTGGCTGCCCGACAACTGCTGTTGGAAGGCCAAGACGCCGCGCGCATCCACCACCCGACAATTGACTTCACCGACGTCTTCCGGCAATTGCACGTGCAGCGCACCGGCCGTCGGATTGGGAAAAACCCGAGCCTGCGCCGCCGCTTCGTCTGTCTGCGTACGCAACACCGGCGTCACTTCGATATGGCAGGGTTTTACAATCGTATCGGCGCCCAAAATATTCTGCGCGATCAGCCAGACATCGTACACACCCGGCGCGTCGTAGGTGACGACCGGATTAGCCAGGTTGGAAAAAGTCGGCGTGCCGCCCTCAAAGAACCAGGCCCAGCCATCCGGCAAATAGGATGATTGGTCTTGAAACGCCAGCGGTTGCCCCACCCCAACGCGGGTGGCGGCGACGCGGAAATCCGCGACAGGCGCGCGGTTCTGGTCCGACTGAAAAGCGCGAATTTGTCCGCCCCCCTGGGTGATTACCAGGATGCCGTCTTTGGCGGGCGCCGGATTACAATACACATTGTTGCCAGCGGCCAGCTGCCACTTTATCGTCTGCAAATCGGGACTGAAAGCGTAAAATTGTCCCAGCCCGGTATTGACCAGCACCGTGGAATCGCCGTCCACCGTGATCGAGGGCTGTGAGATATTCATCTGAATCGAACTGTGCAGCACCGTTCCATTTTGACTGTTTATTTTTTTCACCCTGGATTCGTCAAAAACGTACAGATGGCCGTCGTGCCCCAGGGTAATATTGCCAGTCAGCGCGGCGCCGCTTGCAACCGCGGGCGTATAGGCCCATTTTTGTTCAAATCCGAATCCGAGATCGTTGTAAGCATACAGATTACCGCCATCGCGCCAGAAGTAAATTTCGCTGCGATCGCCGAGTGTGAGCGGGTTCTCCTGGTCTCCATCGCCGGGGATGGGCGCCGAGTCATAAAGGTCTTCGCCGGTATCGGCGTCTATCGCCGTCAGGACGATCGGAAGCGTAATACCGCCTGTGATTCGGTACACGCGATCGCCGCGCGCGCCGAGGATGGCAGAGGGCCCGATTGCGATGATGGTGGAGTTTGTCCAGAGCGGTTCTCCGGTATTTTTATCCAGGCGCATGGTAAAGATACCCTGAATTATAGGCCCGTTCAAAATGGGATCGCCGTTACACGCGAAAACGAAACCCGGATAAGCGCCGAACGTATTGGATTTGATCGAAGAACGCCATTTGATCTGGCCGTTGTCGGGTCGCAGGGCGTAAATTGAGTCATTCGAGTAGTCGTGCGCATACACCGCATCTTGGGTAAATCCCGTGGCGTACAGAATGCTGGTCGAACCCAAAAAAGGGGAAGTCCAGATCAGCGCGCCTGATTGCAGATTACGGCATTCGATATTGCCTTTGTAGGGGCTGAATGTGATGCGGGAAGTCACAAACCGGTCGCCGAAAGTATATACCGCGTTGCCAAGCGTAGAAACGGGGGCGTTGACCGTCCATTTCGGCGTGGTCAAAGATTCTGGGGCTGCGATTTTCGTGCGGCCGTTTCGCAGGCCGCCGCCGCCGAATACGGGCCAGTTTTGGGAAGACAACGATTGGAGGCTGAGCAGCAAAAAGAGTGTGGTGAGTCGAATAGAAGGCATGGTTTGAGCGTATTGGATAGGACGTTGGTTAAATCACGCAGGCAAAAATAGGAAAAATGCCGCTATTTTTGCTAATGGAAAAACAGCAAATCAAATTTTGCAGTTCGATATAGCAAGATATCAACGTACATGAAACTTAAAAGCTCAGAACTTATCCTCAACCCGGACGGCAGCGTGTACCACCTGCATCTCCGGCCGGAACAGGCAGCGCCCTTGATTTTTCTGGTCGGCGACCAGGATCGGGTACCCAAAGTAAGCCGGTATTTCGATGCCGTGGAATTTAAGGTGCGCAAACGGGAGTTCGTTACCCACACCGGCCGGATCGGCAACACCCGCCTGAGCGTCGTCTCTACCGGAATCGGGACGGATAATATTGATATCGTCCTGAATGAACTGGACGCCCTGTTCAACATTGACTTGGAAAGCCGGCAGATGAAATCCCAACCTGCCGCGCTGCAATTTATCCGACTGGGCACCGCCGGCTGTCTGCAACCGGAAGTGCCCGTGGATAGTATCGTGGTGTCTTCCGCCGGACTGGGGCTGGACGGCCTCTTGAATTTCTATCGGGCGCCTGAACTGACCAAACATCCGGCTATCGCCAGCCTGCGGATCCATTTTGGGGCAGCCTGGGATTTTCCCGTCCGACCCTATTTCGCCGAGGCATCCGCAGACTTACTCCGGCGCTGGGCAAGCATCGGCCCGAACGGCATCACCGCCTCCAATGCCGGCTTTTACGGTCCGCAAGGCCGGCAACTGCGGGCCCCGGTTGCGTTACCGGAATACCTCGACCTGCTGCAAACGTTCTCCTGGAACGGCGTCCCAGTCATGAACTTGGAAATGGAAACCTCGGCGATTTTCGGCCTCTCGAAGATCCTGGGGCATCAAGCGCTGTCCTTAAGCGCTATTTTGGCCAACCGGCCCGCAGGGACTTTCAGCAAGGATCCGGACAAAGCGGTGAAAAAATTAATTGAA
>JAUMBL010000069.1:0-2672 GCA_032115775.1 Saprospiraceae bacterium
AACCAAATCGCCTGGTTCGGCGCCTCGGTGATCGGACTGGCGCTGATGATGGGCGTTTTTATGTTTTTTATGCGGCAAACGATCATTGTGATGAGCCGCCTGATCGAATACGACCTGCGCAAGGAAATCTTTGCGCATTACCAACAACTGGATCTGGCCTTTTACAAACGCAACAGCACGGGCGACCTGATGTCGCGCATCTCCGAAGACGTGTCCAAGGTGCGCATGTACCTCGGGCCGACGATCCTGTACGGTATTGACTTGGTGTTTCTGTTCGTACTCACCATTTCCGCCATGCTCAAGGTCAATGTAACGCTAACCCTTTGGTCGCTGCTGCCCCTCCCCTTTCTGAGCATCTCCATTTACTACGTCAGCACGATGATCAATCGCAAAAGCGAGAAAATACAACAGCAGCTGGCTGTGCTCACGGGCACGGCGCAGGAGGTATACAGCGGTATCCGGGTGGTGAAAAGCTACGCCCGCGAGGCGCAGATGGGGCGCTGGTTTGCCGATCAAAGTGAAATCTACCGGCAAAAATCGCTGGAACTCATCCGCGTGGACGCTTTTTTCTACCCGCTTATGCTGCTCATGGTAGGCGCCAGCACCATCATCACGGTGTACGTCGGCGGCCTGCAAGTCATAAAAGGCCATATCACGCCGGGCAATATCGCCGAGTTTGTCATTTACGTGAATATGCTTACCTGGCCGGTGACGGCCATCGGCTGGATCGCCTCGCTGACGCAACAGGCGGCCGCTTCGCAAAAACGCATCAACGAGTTCTTGCACACAGCACCCGCCATCGCCAATCCGGCGCTCGATCCGCAGCCGATAAAAGGGCATATCGTATTTGAAAATGTCGGTTTTACCTACCCCGACACCGGCATCAAAGCGCTGGAAAAGGTGTCTTTTGAAATTAAACCCGGACAAAAATTCGCCATCGTCGGCCGAACCGGCAGCGGCAAAACCACCATCGCCGACTTGCTGGTGCGTATGTACGACGTGACGGAAGGCCGCATTTTAATTGACGGCAAGGATATCCGCGAGCACGACCTGGCCAACCTGCGCCGCCGGTTCGGCTATGTGCCGCAGGATGTGTTCCTGTTCTCGGACACGGTGCTCGGCAATATCGCCTTCGGAAAAGAAGACCTTAGCCTGGAAGCGGCGCAACAATACGCCGAAAACGCCGCCGTACACGAGGATATCGTAGGACTCCCGAACGGCTATGACACCATCGTAGGCGAACGCGGCGTGACGCTCTCGGGCGGACAAAAACAGCGGGTCAGTATCGCGCGGGCCTTCGCCAAACAACCGGACGTCGTGCTGCTCGACGATTGCCTCTCCGCCGTGGACGCCAATACGGAAAGCAAAATCCTCGGCTACCTCAATACCGCCCTGGCGGATAAAACCGCGCTCATCATCACGCACCGCATTTACGGCATGCTGGAGTTCGACCGCATCCTCGTACTTGATAACCACCGGATTGCCGAACAGGGCACGCACGAGGAATTGCTGGCCGCCGGCGGGTATTACGCCGAATTGTTTGAAAAACAGTCGGCTGGGGAAAATATCGCGCCGATTTAAGAGGGGGTATCATAAGTCCGTGAAATCCCCGTTAAGCAAAAAAATATTTTGTTTTGTTGCCTTTTTTTTGATTTTTTTAGAGAAAATCAAAAAAAGGCAACAAAACATTATTTTATTTCGCCGCCGGAGGCGGCGAAATACTTGTGATACACCCTCATTCAAAGACAACATTGAAAACCAAGGCGATAACATCGGCATTTCGCCAGTCATGTACCACACCGGACGTATCGGCGTTGGTTTTGCTAAGTAGTTACGATTATTCTCTGTGTCCGCTGTGATTTTTCGGTGCGTTAAACCGCCCTATTCCGCCGCTACTTCCGCTGCCGTCCAGCCCTCGATATTCTTCGTCTTGCTCGAAAAATTCACCCCCACGCCCACTACCGGCTTGCCCAGCGTCCAGGCGGCGCGGTAGTATTTCTTTTGTCTGATCTGTTCGAGGGCTGCTTCGGGCGACTGGTCGAGTTTGTATTCCAGGATATAGATGTGGGTGGGCGTTTCGACCATGCTGTCCGCCCGGCCGTCGGAGGTGCATGCCTCGCTGTGGATGCGGATGCCCATATAGGTAAAAAGCAGGTGGATGGCGGCGTGGAAGAATTTTTCAGGATGCTTTTCGTACAGATGATACGGGATATCGGCAAATACCGACTGCAGAATACGGAACACCTGCTCCAGGTCATCGGCGATAAAGGCGTTTCGCAGACGGATCACCAGCGCTGCTGAGCGCTCCACATACACGCCCGTGAAGCCCTCGATCAGGTGCTCCAGCATGGAATCGCGCACCTCCTTGTTGGGGTAGTCCAGGTGGATCAGTCCGTCGGCATCGCGGTACTGAATCGTCAGGTAGCCGGTCTGGAACAGAATAGCCTCAATTTTGAGGCGATCCAGTTCAAATGTATCAAAACCGCCCGGATTGACAGGCGGGAAACGCAATTCGTAAATGCCCTCTTTTTTCAACAGATTAATCAGGAACGTGGGCGTACCGGTAGCGAACCAGAAATTCTCGAATTTTTTCAGGCTGAAAAAATTATTAAGCGACACCGGGTTATACACCGATTCTGCGTTTTCCTCAAACCGGTACCCGTTGTACCAAG
>JAUMBL010000070.1:0-1779 GCA_032115775.1 Saprospiraceae bacterium
GCGTGACTTCCAGCGGTTTGAGCAGGCCTATCACCCGCTGCACGCCTGGGAAAAAAAATACTTCAATAGCTTCATCGGCTTCATTGCCCGCGAGGCGATGCTCGCCAAAATCGGCGCGCCCGAAAACGACAACCACAGCGGCAACGCCGCCCTCTGGCGCCATAGTTTTGAGGAAAAACAGCAAAATTTTGCGATCCTGAGCCATTTGAATATACTAGAAAACCAAGCCGACCAGGAGGACCCTTGGATTGTTTTTCAAAAAACAGCCCAAACCAACCCCCTCGCCAATTTTCGGGTGGGCGATATCGCCGTGCTCTATCCGGTGCAAAAGCCGGGCGACAACGTGCTGAACCACCAGGTCATCAAATGCACCATCACCGCCCTCGAATCAGACACCGTGACCGTGCAGCTGCGCTACCGGCAGTTTAACTTGTTTCCCTTCCAAATCGAGGCCTACTGGAACCTCGAGCCCGACATGTTGGAAACCGGCTTTGTGGGAATGTACCGCAGCCTCTTTGAGTGGGCCGCTTCGCCGGAGACGGTTCGCGCGCAAATCGTTTGTCCCGCCCCGCCGCCGTCCGCCGCCGCGCCGGCGTCCCTGCCGGCTGTCGGCCACATCCCCCTCACTGCGGAACAAGCGCAGATATTGCAAAAAATGACCCAGGCGCCCCGCCTTTTCCTGCTTTGGGGGCCGCCGGGTACCGGAAAAACCAGCGTGATGCTCCACGCCTACGCCGACTGGGTGCTGCGGCATACGGAGGACAACCTGCTCCTGCTCGCGTACACCAACCGGGCTGTGGACGAAATCTGCGACGCCCTCGACGCCCTCGGCGGCGCGATCCGCGAACAGTACCTGCGCGTCGGATCGCGCTTTGCTACCGCCGAGCGGTTTCGCGGACAATTGCTGCAGCAACGCATCGCCGGCACGGCCACACGAGCCGAGTTGCGCGAGGTGCTCGAAAAAAGACGGATTTTCGTCGGCACGGTGGCTTCTTTCGCCCAAAACGACAGTCTTCTGCAACTGAAAAAATTCCATCGCCTGGTTATTGACGAGGCATCCCAGCTGCTGGAACCCCAGCTCGTCGGATTGCTCACTCGCTTCGAGCAGGCCATTCTGATCGGCGACCACCGCCAGCTGCCGGCCGTAACCACCCAAAGTCCGGAATGGACGCTCGTCAAAGACGCGGACCTCAACGCCCTGGGTCTGACGAACCTGAGCGATTCGTATTTCGAGCGCTTGTATCGCCAATTTGTGCAGGACGGCCGGGAGTGGGCGTACGGCCAACTGAGCCATCAGGGGCGCATGCACCGCGACATCATGGACTTCCCGAACCGTTATTTCTATGGCGGCATGTTGAAAATCCTGCCGGCGCCGGACGGCGCTGCCCAGGAGGCTCCGTTGTCTTTACAACTGCCGGTGGATTGCGCCGACTGGGAGCGGCATCTTGCCCGGCATCGCGTGGTCTTCTTCGACGTCCCGACCCCCAACGTCCTGCCCGGGCAGAAAACAAGTCGCGCGGAGGCTGAGCAGGCCGTCCGGATCATCCGGTTTTTTCGCCGGGTGTATCTCGAAAACGGCTTGGTTTGGGATCCTGCGCGCGCCCTCGGCGTCATCACCCCTTGGCGCGCACAGATCGCCCAGATGCGCGAATGCCTGTTGGAGGCCGGCGAAAATCCCGATGCACTCACCACCGACACCGTAGAGCGGTATCAGGGCGGCGCCCGCGACATCATCCTGGTTTCCTGTTGCGTACACACCGAATACCAGCTCAACAGCCT
>JAUMBL010000071.1:0-1639 GCA_032115775.1 Saprospiraceae bacterium
CCGGATTGACGACGGAGGTGTGCAACTGGCGACCCACGTGTTTTTGCAGCCGCATGAGTTTATACACATTATTGTCGAAGATGCGCACCTCGGCGCCGAGGCTGATGGCCGTGCGCGTTGCGAATTCTGCAACCACCCCGGCTCCCAGCACAATTACCTTTGAGGGCGGCACGCCGGCGACGCCGCCCAGCAGCACCCCTTTGCCGCCGCGGGCCGTGGAGAGCAAATCGGCCGCGATCAGAATCGCACTGGCGCCGGCGATTTCGCTCATGGCGCGGACGATCGGGTAGATGCCCGTATCGTCGTCGCGGATATACTCCATTGCCAGGGCGATCACGCGTTTTTTTTGAAGCCTGGCGAGGTACTCGGCGTCCAAAAGCGGCAGGTGAATCGGAGAAATGACGACCTGGTTCGGTTGCATGCGGTCAATTTCCGACAAAGTAGGCGGCGCGACCTTCAGGAGCACCTCCGCGCGGAAGACCTCCTCCGCGCTTTGCACGATCTCGGCGCCGGCCTCTGAGAAATCGCGATCCGTAAACCGAGATTTTTCCCCGGCGCCGCTTTGCACCACAATGCGGTGTCCGTGTGCAGCCAGGGTGGCGACCGAATGCGGTACTAGCGCTACCCGGTTCTCCTGCAGGGTCGTTTCCCGCAGCATACCGATAAACAGCTGCTGATGCTTGGGCGCGACGTCCAGTCGCTCGGTTTGTGTGTTCGAAGAAGCCCGTGTTTCCATGGATGAAAATATTGAATAGAATCGTAACTACTTAAAATTGAGGATACCAATGACTATAATATGATCAGACGGCGTTGGCTTTCGCCCAATATCTCTATCTGAATACGCGCGGTATCCGCCGGGAGCACTGGCTCTGCCACCTGCGGCCATTCAATAAAACAGTACCACGGATCGTACAGCACTTCTTCGATACCGATGTCCACGGCCTCTTCTAGGGTTTTCAAACGGTACAGATCGAGGTGGTGCACCATCGAGGGGCCGGCGTCGGGATCCAGATACGTGTACGTATTGATGAGCGCGAAAGTCGGACTGGCGGTCTCGTCTCCAACGCCCAACCAGGCGCAAAAAGCCTTTACAAAAGCCGTTTTTCCGGCGCCCATTTGGCCGTAAAGCGCTACTTTTTTCCGGTTTCCCAGCGCTTGCGACACCTCCGGCGCAATATCTGCGAGCGCCTGCGCGTGCGGAACAAAAAATTCCATGATCTTTGAGTTGATTAGTAACTACAGGTACAATAATGTCCCACGCTTTTCAGCATGTTCGTATTTTTGCCAAAAGCTACGCCAAATATAAGCGATGTTTACGTTAACGCAAATAAATGAAATTATATCCGGTGCATGGCTGCAACAACGCCGCCCGGAAACGCAGATTCGGCGCTTGCTGCTGGACAGTCGGCAGATCGGACATGCCGAGGGCGGATTGTTCTTTGCACTGGTCGGCGAGCGGCATAACGGGCATCGGTATCTGGACGACGCTTACCGCGCCGGGGCGCGGCATTTTGTCGTCAGCGAACCGCAGGATCCATCCCGTTACCCGGATGCGGACATCCTGCGCGTACCCGACACCCTGGCGGCCCTGCAGCGCCTGGCAGCGCAGCACCGCAGCCGGTTTCGCTACCCGGTGGTC
>JAUMBL010000072.1:0-5803 GCA_032115775.1 Saprospiraceae bacterium
AAAAAATTGCGAAGTATGGCGGAAAATGGGACTTTTTGGGCCAGACAGCGAGCCGGCTAAGTAGTTACTTTTTTTTATAATTAATTGATTGGTCTGAAAAAATGGCGGACTAATCGGAAGATATGACTGCAGGCCGCTTTGTCGCCTCATGATGGGGAGGAAAGTCCGGACAACACAGAGCACCGTGCCACCTAACAGATGGGGTTCCGGCGAAAGTCGGGATACAGCGAGTGTCACAGAAAATAACCGCCTCGTATAGCGGGGTAAGGGTGAAAACGTGCGGTAAGAGCGCACGGCGTCCCGATGTAAGTCGGGGGGCGGATAAACCTCACGGGTTGAAATGCCATGTACACCTGGCGCCCTGGTTTCAGGGGCGGCGTTGCTCGCGCCGCGCGCTCCGGTTCGCCGGGCCGGCCAGGGGGGTAGGCAGCGCAGATTCCCCGGGTGACCGGTGGAACCAGATAAATGACAAAGGCCCCGCCCCCGCCGGGGGCGAGGGAACAGAATCCGGCTTACAGGCCTGCAGTCTTTTTTGAAATCGTATAGCCGGATGTGTCTGGTATTCTCCACCGACATTAAAAAACGAGGTTTTCGATCTCCTGTGCGTCTGCTCAGCGGATGGTACAACTATAAAGAGATAAAAAAGCGTAACTACTTAGCCGGTCGCGTCTGAGACAAAAAAGGATTCATTTTTTGCCAGACGAAGCGATTTTTTGCAGGCCGTAGCAGCGCTACGGTCAAAAAAAATTGCGAAGTATGGCGGAAAATGGGACTTTTTGGGCCAGACAGCGAGCCGACTAAGTAGTTACAAAAAGACTTAGAAATCTATATTTTATGCGTAAGACACACTTGTTTTGTCCCGCATATAAAATCCCCAACGTACAGTACTCGCAATTTTCCCTTAACTTCGCCCGCTCAAATCCGTTCCTGCATGTGGCAACGTATCCGCCGGCTCGGCGTGGAAATTTATTGTTTTCTCACGGCGCCCTTCGTCATGAAAAACTGCCTGAGTATGCTCGGGGTAGTCGGCTTTATCCTGACACTGACGTTTTGGTGGATGAAATGCTACACCAACCACGGCGAAAGTACCCAGGTGCCTGATTATCGCGGCATGCACATCGTGGAGGCGGCGCGCAAAGCCGTCCGCCGGGATTTTCGGATTGAAATTTCCGATTCGGTATATATTCCCGGCCGCCGCCCCGGGCAGGTGATCCTGCAGGATCCACCCGCGGAAAGCAGGGTGAAAAAAGGGCGAACGATCTATTTTACCGTTACAAAAATCAATCCGGATATTGTCAAATTGCCCCGCCTGGAAGGTTCGGACGATTACGATCTGTATAGTAGAAAATGCGTGCGCCTCGGCCTGAAACCCCGGGTGGCAGCCCGGATCGCCGATCCGAAATTGGAGCCCAATACCATCGTGGCGGTGATTTACCGGGGGGATACCATCACAGGCGATATTCGGTATGGATACAGCGTGGAAATGGACGCCGTGATAGATTTTGTGGTCAGCGAACAGGTCGCCACCACCGTGAATGTACCCGACTGCGTCTGCCTGACGTACGACGCCGCTAAATTTATGATCGCCGCCACCAACCTGACCGTCGGCTCCGTCATCAACGACGGCTCGGTGACCGACGAAGAATCCGCTTTTGTCTGGCGACAAAATCCCGTTTTTACCGAAGGCGCCACCATGCGCGTGGGCGAACAAATTGACCTGTATCTCACCCAGGAAATGCCTGCCGCCTGCCTCAACCGAAATTAATTTTTAAAAAAATCGTTTACTATGCAAGATATTACCGTCCAGGAATTGCACTGGAAACTTGAAAACGGATCCGATTTTCTCCTGTTGGACGTGCGCGAGCCGTACGAATACGAGGAATTCAACCTCCGCGGAAAACTCATCCCGCTGGGCGCTTTGGGCGCTCAACTCGACGAACTCGAGTCCTATAAGGACGCCGAAATCGTCGTGCACTGCCGCTCCGGTGGTCGTTCTGCCGCCGCTAAAGCCCTGCTTCAAGCCCAGGGATTCCAAAACGTGCGCAACCTGCTCGGCGGTACCCTTGCCTGGCTCGACGCCTACGGCCCCCAAGTCCCCTGACCTTCAATCCACTTTTGTATGCTTCGTTTTCTCTGCTTCTGCCTTTTCTGCCTTTTCTGCGTTTTTACCGCCCCCGCCTGCCGGACTAAAAGCGGCTGTGAAGCCACTGCCAGCCTGGGGCCTAAAGTGAATAGAAAAGGTGAGATCATCACCAAACGCAGCCGTGACAAGGGCTTGTTTCCCAAAAAAATGGCAAAACGGATGAAATAAGCGTGACAAGCTATTTCTTCTTGCCCATCACGTCGAATCCCTGCTCCAATCGAAATCCGTTTGCATCCACCAGGGCGAGCAGGTGTGTACCTGCCTGGGGCTGCAGCGCCATTTGGTGAAAGGTTTTCGTGCTGCCGAGGTAAACGCCGTCCAAGTGCCAGAAGATTTCAGTATCGGGTACGCGGTGGGCAACTTGAAATACCGTACTGCCGAGTTCGCCGTCGAGCTCGACCGGCACATAGATTTTGGTTGGTTGTTTGGGATAGATTAACTGCATCGGATTTTGTTCCTGCATGGCCGCGCCCTCTAGGCAATCGCTGCGCGCCGGTGGCGGCGTTCGGTACGCTGGATTTTTGCTTTTAAAATAGTGCTCTTGGATCGGCGGCAGCACGAACCAGGGTACGTGTTGCATCTCGGCCGGGTTTTGGCAGCCACTGTGTACCTGGTATTGTCCGGTCGGATCGAGGTGCAGCAGTTGGTGATAGGGACAGGCGCGCGCCTGCAGTCCCCCGCGCGGGATCCACACGGTGTCTGCCGGGCAATAAGTACCGGCTCGATAACCGCTCTGCTGGCAGACAGCCGCTTCCTCCATATCGTCGTACGGCGGGTCAAACCAGCGGCCGGCGGGCAGTAACTCAAAAATTTCGAAGAGTACCGGCGCGGCCATGTCCACACCGAGTAACCCGGGACGCCCTTCTCCATCGGCGTTTCCGACCCAAACACCCACGACATACCGCGGCGTGACGCCCACTGCCCAGGCATCGCGGTAGCCGAAACTGGTACCGGTTTTCCAGGCAACCCGCCGCCCAGTTTCAAATAATTCCCATTCGCCGGCGCCGGCCGGGCGTTCCACTTCCTGCATCGCTTCGAAGGTATGCCAGATCGCGCCGGCGCTGAGCCGTCCGGCTTGGCGCGACAAGCGTTCGGGCGGCCTGGGCTGGTCGAATAAAAAAATCGGCGGACGGAAATCGCCGGGATTGTATTTTCCGTTGCGGTCGTAGAAATTGCCCAGTACGCGGGCCATGCAGGCGTAGGTGTTGGCCACATCCTGCAGGCTGGCTTCCGCGCCGCCGAGTATCAGCGAGAGGCCGTAATCGCCCGGGGGGCGATTGAGCGTGCTGATGCCGAGTTGTTGAAGTTCGAAATGTAATTTTTCGATACCGTAGTCGCGCAGCAGCCGGACAAAGGGCACGTTTAGTGAACGCGCGAGCGCGCGCCTGGCCGGTACGGCGCCGTCATAAGACTGGTAGTAATTTTCCGGTTTGTAGCGACCCAGTTGCGTGGGGATATCCGTGAGCAGGCTGTTGGGTAGGATCGTGCCGTTTTCCATGCTCAGGGCGTACAGATACGGTTTTAGGATACTGCCGGTGCTGCGCGGCGCCCGGATCACGTCCACCTGTTCGCCATGATCAGCGCCGGCGCCCGGCGCATTGCCCACGTAGGCCAGCACTTCGCCGGAGGCGACGTCTAGGACGATAGCGGCGAGATTGTGCACTTCATTGCCGCGATATCGGAGCTGCCGGCGTTCCAGGATATCGGCAACGCGTTGCTGGAGGCGGCGGTCTATGGTTGTGTGGAAGCGGGGGTGCTTCTGTGCTGCAGGCGCTCCGGCCAGGCGATCGAGTAAGTGCTGCGCTTCCCGCGGCAGCGGTAGGGGTGCGCCGGGGAGCGGCTCCGCTTTCGCCAGCGCGCAAGACGTAGCGTCGAGGTGGCCGGCGTCGCGGAGGCGTTCGAGCAATCGGTTGCGCTTCGCCAGCAGCCGGTTGCGATTTCGGCCGGGGTGGATCAGCGACGGACTATTGGGCAGTACGGCCAGGGTGGCCGCTTCCGCCCAGCTCAGGAGCTCGGGTTTTTTTCCAAAAAAACGCCAGGAGGCGGCTTCAAGTCCGACTACATTGCCGCCAAACGGTGCGTTCGCCGCGTAAAGTCCCAGGATTTCCCGTTTCGAGTACGTCAGTTCCAGCCGGGTGGCCATGCAGGCTTCCAGGATTTTTTCCAACAGCGCGCGCCGCCGATTGCCGCGCGCCATCCGGATGACCTGCATGCTGAGCGTACTTCCGCCGCTCACAACGCGGCCGTATCGTATATTTTGACTAATTGCACGGGCAATACTCGCTGGATCAACGCCCGGATGCATCCAAAATCGTCTGTCTTCGAAAAGCACCACGCATTTTTCATAAGGCGCCGGCAACGCGTCCGAGGCCGGAAACCGCCATTGTCCGTCCGCCGCAATCCGGGCGCCCAATAAATTGCCCTGGCGATCTTCCAGTACCAAGCTTAAGGGCGCGTCGAACAAGGGACGCGGCAGACAACAAAGCCACAGCATCGCCGCAACGGCGATGAATGCGGTAGCGCGCGGCCGGTGACGAACTCGGGCTGCCACGTTATGGTAAATGGCAAGCAATTTGCTGGATAAAATCCGGGCGAATTCCTGTATCTTTCCGTGCGTAAACATATTGATTCGTCAATTCCAAAATCCAAAGTACGGCTTTTTTAAGTTTTAAATCTGATTAGGGAGAAACTTTTTGTTGAAAATTTGCATTTAGTAAGTATCACTTATCTTTAACGCCATTATGCGTCAACTCAAGATCACCCATAAAATAACCACGCGCGAAAGCCTCGCGCTGGATAAATATCTCAATGATATCAGCAAGATCTCCATGCTGACGCCGGAAGAAGAGGCCGAAATGGCTCGCCGGGTCAGAGCCGGCGATCAAAATGCGCTGGACAAACTCACGCGCGCCAACCTGCGCTTCGTGGTATCCGTGGCCAAACAGTATCAGAACCAGGGGCTTTCGCTGTCCGACCTGATCAATGAGGGCAACGTCGGCCTGATGAAAGCGGCGCGCCGTTTTGATGAAACCAAGGGCTTCAAATTTATTTCGTATGCCGTGTGGTGGATTCGCCAAAGTATCCTGCAGGCGATCGTGGAGAACAGCCGGATCGTGCGGATGCCGCTCAATAAAGTCGGCTCCTACAATAAAATAAACGATGCCTTCCTCTCTTTTATACAGGAATTTGAACGCGAGCCGACCGACGAGGAACTCGCTGAATTGCTGGATATGAGCGTGCGCGAAGTGCAAACGATGATGCAGAGCACCCTCCGGCATGTGTCCCTCGACGCCCCGCTGGCCAGTTCGGAAGAAGGAGACGCAACCCTGCTCGACATCTTCATGCCCGAGGGCAGTGAAGAGCCCGACTTGGAGCTGATGGCCGAATCCTTGCGCGAGGAAGTCGCCCATGGACTGTCCATGCTCTCTACCCGCGAGATGGAGGTAATATCTTCTTATTATGGACTAAACGGGTACAAGGCGCTCACCTTGGAAGAAATCGGCGAGACGTACGGCCTCACCCGCGAACGGGTGCGGCAGATTAAAGAGCGGGCGATCCGCCGGCTCCGAAAATCGTACAGCGGATCGTTGAAACCCTACCTGGGCTGAAAACATCCATTTTAAACGGAAGCGGGGGATTTTTTGCTTTTGGCAAAAAATC
>JAUMBL010000073.1:0-79173 GCA_032115775.1 Saprospiraceae bacterium
ATTTCTCACCAACTTATCATACTATCATGGCTTTTACCCTTCCGGATTTACCCTATGCTTTTCATGCTTTGGAGCCGCATATTGATGCGCGCACCATGGAAATCCACCACGGCAAGCACCATGCCGCTTACGTGAACAACCTGAACAACGCCCTGCAAGGCACGGAGCACGAGGGCAAAAGCCTAGAGGAGCTCCTGGCGATTGTTTCCAAACTGCCGGCAGCCGTGCGCAACAACGGCGGCGGACACTGGAACCACGCGATGTTTTGGGAAATCATGTCGCCCAACGGCGGCGGCCAACCCACCGGCGCGCTCGCCGACGCCATCGTCAAGGCATTCGGCAGCTTCGAAGAAATGCAAAAACAATTCAATCAAGCCGCGATCAGCCGTTTCGGCTCCGGCTGGGGCTGGCTCTGCGTGGGCGAAGACGGCAATTTGTTTATTACCTCTATGCCCAACCAGGATAACCCCCTGATGGATATCGCGGAAAAACCGGGCAAACCCATCCTCGGACTCGACGTTTGGGAGCACGCCTACTACCTGCACTACCAGAATCGGCGCCCCGACTACGTCGGCGCCTGGTGGAATGTGGTCAACTGGGAGGCCGTGGCCGCCCGTTTCGGCAATCCGTAATTGAATTTCTGCACTGATGTTTACTTTTCCTTCCCCGATTTCGGGGCTGATTGTTTTTGAACCCCGCGTATTTGAGGATACGCGGGGCTACTTTTTTGAAAGTTATAACCGGCAGCGCTGGGAAGAGGCCGGCGTGCACATCCAATTTGTGCAGGATAATCAGGCATTCTCCCGGCGCGGTGCGCTGCGCGGACTGCATTACCAGACGGGCGAGATGGCACAAGCTAAACTCGTGCGGGTGCTGTCAGGCGAAGTACTGGACGTAGCCGTGGATATCCGACCGGATTCGCCTACCCGTGGCCAGTGGTTCAGCATTCTGCTCAGCGCAGAGAACAAACGGCAACTACTCGTGCCGCGGGGTTTCGCACACGGCTATATCGTGCTTAGCGAAACGGCGGAATTTGCCTACAAATGCGATAATTTTTACTCCAAAGCCCACGAAGGCGGTATTCGCTTTGATGATCCGACGCTAAATATTGATTGGCAATTCGATCTGCGGCAAGCGATCGTTTCAGAAAAAGACCTCGAATTGCCTTTTTACGGCGCGCACCGGCCGCCGTCCTAAACCTGCTATTCGCGCAAATAACATCCTGCACGATGCGACTTACTACTTTTCTGCTACTACTCGTTGCTTCCCCCTTCTGCGCCACTGCACAGACCAACATCTTATGCACCAATCCGGAAGCAGAGCAAATCCTGCTGGGAAATTACGATCCGGCAGACTATGCGGCATCTCTGACAGTGGATGCGCCGGACGTTATTGCCGCGCGCTTGCAAACGGATATTAGCCCGGACAGCCTGCGGGCTTACATCACCCGCCTGAGCCAGTTCGGTAACAGAAACACCGGCGCCGACACCCTGAGCAACACCACCGGATATGGAGCGGCCCGCCGCTGGGTGTACGCCAAACTGCAGGAATTCAGCGCGCAGCAAGAGAACAGGCTCCTGGTGTCAAACCTTCAATTTGATCAGGATATCTGCGGCATGGGGCGCCACAGCAACGTCTTTGCAGTACTACCCGGTTCCGACCCGGCCAACCACGGCGTCATCCTATTAGAAGGCCACCTGGATAGCCGATGCGATGGGGTTTGCGACATCGCCTGTCCCGCAGAAGGCGTGGAGGACAACGCCAGCGGCACGGCACTGGTGATGGAGCTGGCAAGGGTGCTATCGCAGTTTAGTTTTAAAAACACCCTCGTCTTTGTACTCACGACGGGGGAGGAGCAGGGGCTTTTTGGCGCAGCGGCCTTTGCGCAATACATGCAAAACAAGCAGATACCCCTGCGCGCCGTGCTGAACAACGATGTAATCGGAGGCGTCATCTGCGGGAAAACCTCCTCGCCACCCTCCTGTTCCGGCCTTAATACGGTGGATTCCACCAGCGTACGCTTGTTTTCATTCGGTTCGTTCAATTCGCCCCACAAACAACTGGCGCGGTACATCAAGTTGCAATACCAGGAAAATATCCTGCCGACCGCCGCTGTACCCATGAACGTACGCGTCATGAATCCGGAGGACCGCACCGGCCGCGGCGGCGACCATATCCCGTTTCGCCAGCGAAATTATCCCGCGATGCGATTTACCGCCGCCAACGAACATGGCGACGCGTCCAACGACCCGGGATACGACGATCGCCAACACACCTCCGACGACATCCTCGGCGTAGATACCAACGGCGATCAGATCGTGGATTCCTTTTTCGTACAATTCAACTACCTGGCCCGAAATGCAGTCATCAATGGCAATGCAGCCGCAATGGCCGCAAGAAATGTGCCGACGCCGACGGATTTTACGGCCCAGCGCGCCGGAGATCAGGTGTATGTATCCATTACAGACCCCGCCGGACTCGGTGTGTACCGAGTGGCGCTGCGCCAATTGATCAGCGACTGGGATACCGTTTATACCATGATTGGTACGGCGCTCAGCACCTTCCCGGCGCCCAGCACAGGCCCGCTCTACGTAAGCGTCGCCGGGGTGGACGCACAGGGAATAGAAAGTTTGTTCAGCGTTGAAAAACCGGCCACCAGCTTTACCGGAACGATAGACCCCAATACGGAAAACAATAATATCACGCTCTTTCAAAATCGGCCAAACCCTTTCGATGAAGCGACCTGGATATCTTTTTGGGTAAATAAAATCCAAAAGCATCAAACGGCAGTCCTGCGCATCACCGATACGTCCGGCCGACTGATCCAAGAGATCCCCGTCGAAATCCGGGAAGGACTGAACGAAGTGCTCTACACACACGGCTACGGCGTGCGCGGCGCCTTTACCTACACGCTGCTCTTGGATGAACGCGCAGTGGACAGCAAGCAAATGATTTTTGCCAATTAACCGGACTAATCTGCGCTAAAGACGTAGCGTATCCCCATTGTCCCGGAAAACCTATTAAAAAAGTAACAGGTTACCCAAACCCCGAAGGGGTGACATTATTCTATCGCTTAAAAAATTTGCTCGGTCTTGAGGTAATTGCCCACATAATCGGCAATGCCTTCCTCCAGACTGTGGAAATCTGCCAGGTAGCCGCCGAATTCCCGCATTTTGCGCATATCCGCCTCGGTAAAATACTGATAAGTGTCGCGGATATCCGCAGGCGTATCTACAAAGGAGATATCGGGTTCCAGACCCAGCGTGCGGAACGTGCCGACGGCCAGATCCAGAAAAGTTCGGGCTTTGCCCGTGCCCAGGTTATAGATTGCGCTTGCCGGTTTTTTGTCAAAAAAATGCAGCAGTACCGCCGCCACGTCCTTTACGTAAATAAAATCGCGGCTTTGCTCCCCGTCCTTGTAATCCGGTCGGTGCGAGCGAAACAATTTCATGCTGCCCGTCGCCTTGATTTGGCGGGCAGTGTGAAAAATAACCGAAGCCATGCGCCCTTTATGGTACTCATTCGGGCCATATACATTGAAGAATTTGAATCCGGCCCAGTGCGGCGGGGTCCGACCCTGTCTGACTTGCTCCAATACCCAGACGTCGAAGTCCTGCTTCGACTGGCCGTAGGGATTCAGCGGTTGCAGTTGTGGAATGAGGTCGTGGTCGTCGGAATAACCCAATGCACCCAGTCCGTAGGTAGCGGCGCTGCTGGCATAAAAAAGCGGAATCTGAAACTCCGTGCATAATTGCCACAGCACTTCGGAGTAGTGCACGTTCAGTCGGCGGAAAACTGCCGCGTCCTGTTCGGTCGTGTCAGTGCGCGCGCCAATATGAAAAACGGCGTCAATATCCGCGTGCCGCGCCCGCAACCAGATTGGGAGAAAATCGCGGTGTACGCGTTCGCGATAGATTTTACCTTCGAAATTGGGGCGTTTGTCCGGACGGGAAAAATCATCGGCCAAAATAAGGTCGTGATACCCGGCTTCATTTAATTTTCCTGTCAAATAAGAGCCGATAAAACCGGCTGCGCCTGTAATGATGATCATAATGAAATCCCGATTGTGTACATGTCCGGGGGCGGCAAATGTTGCGTTTTTTAGGCAATAAAACAAGATATCCGGGCGCAAAAAAGGGCTGATATCCAAATCAATCGTTTTACAACAAGCGGACGAGCCGACGCTGCGTTCCCGATAGCAAGTCAGCCAATCGGTTACACGACAAAAATCGTAACTACTTAGCCGGTCGCGTCTGAGACAAAAAAGGATCCATTTTTTGCCAGACGAAGCGATTTTTTGCAGGCCGTAGCAGCGCTACGGTCAAAAAAAATTGCGAAGTATGGCGGAAAATGGGACTTTTTGGGCCAGACAGCGAGCCGGCTAAGTAGTTACTAAAAATCTTACCTTTGCGCGATGCCGAGCAAGACCTTTTTTGCCTCCGATTTTCACCTGGGCGTACACGCGCGCCAATCCTCCCGGGAGCGCGAGCGACAAATCGTGCGCTGGCTGGAGCAATCGGCGCCCGAGGCGGCGGCGATTTACCTGGTAGGCGATCTGTTTGAATTTTGGTTTGAGTACCGGACGGTGGTTCCGAAAGGTTTTTCGAGGTTGTTCGGCGCCTTGGCGAGTTTGCGCGACGGCGGTTTGCCGTTGTATGTATTCACCGGAAATCACGATTTGTGGATGTTCGGCTATTTTGAAGAAGAATTTGGTATTCCGGTATATCGCCGGCCGATTCAGCGAGAGATACAGGGTAAATCGTTTTTTATTGGTCATGGCGACGGATTAGGTCCGGGCGATTACGGATATAAGCGGATGAAAAAGGTCTTCACTTATCCTTTTAATCAATCCCTGTTCAGTTGGCTGCACCCCGACCTGGGAACCCGTCTGGCGCATTATTTCAGCGGCAGAAGCCGGGCGGCCACGCCGCCGGAGGAATTTGCCTGGCTCGGCGAAGAGCGGGAATGGCTGTTACAGTACTGCAAGCGCAAACTGGCGCAGGGTGTGGAACCTGATTATTTTATTTTCGGGCACCGGCACCTGCCGATAGACTGGCGGCTGCCCAACGGCAGGAGCCGGTATATCAACCTCGGCGAATGGATGTACGCCTGCTCCTACGCCGTATTTGACGGCGAACATCTCGAATTGCGTTTTTTTGAACAGGACGGCGCGATTACTTACGGCCCATAGCAACCGTACGCGACCGCCCGCATTTTCCCATCCGTATGTACCTAAAAGCTGCACATATTACCAATCTCACCGACGCGCGCTATTTTGCGGCCAAAGAAGTGCATTTTCTCGGATTCAACCTGGAGGCCGGCGCAGAGGATTTTCTCGATCCCATTTACATGAAGGCCATCCGCGAATGGGTGGAAGGGCCGCTCATTGTGGGCGAATACAGCGCTTCTCCCGCAGAGACGATTGCCGAAGCGGCCGCTTTTTTCGGTTTGGACGCCGTGGAAGTCGGCGAAGCGCAGATCCCCAATCTTCCGGCGCTCCAACACCTCCGGGTACTGCTGCGCCTAGAGCAGGCCGGCGAACCCGCAAGCGTGCGGCAGGTGCTGGAGCAGGCAATCGGGCGATTTGAATTTGCGGTGCTACAATTGAACGACCCGGCTGTTTTGACGACCGATCCCGCGGCTTGGAAATCCTTGTTTTCAGATTTCCCCATCCTGCTCCATGGCGATTTTTCGCCGAACCAGTACGTCTGGATCATGGAACAGTTTGCGCCCGCCGGATTCTGCCTGCGCGGCGGCGCGGAAGAAAAAGTCGGCGTAAAATCGTTCGATGAAATAGACGCGATTTTTGAAGCGCTGGAAAAATAGCCTCACCGGTCTCGCTGGATTTCTGTGCCTGCGGCCGGGTCGGCAGGCGACCGGCCGTGTCTGCCTGTCAGCCAGTAATAAAAAATCAGCGCAAGCAGCAGCGCGACAAAGAGAATTTGTCCGAGCGGGAAGGGCGCCCGTGTACGTCGTTGAAGCATAGGTGTAGGTTCGTTATCGCGGGCAAAAATAGGCGCATTATTTGGCAGTTTTCCCCGACATTTGCGGCGCCGAGTTTGCGCCACAATCCGGCATAGCCAATTGCATCAAAATTTCCTGCATTCCATGTCCAATATTACGTTTTCCAGACAAGGTTTTGACAATGAAACACTGTTACACCTGTACGAGCAACTCGTACGCCCGCGACTGATTGAAGAGAAGATGTTGAATTTGCTCCGACAGGGGCGTATCAGCAAGTGGTTTAGCGGGATTGGCCAGGAGGCGATTTCCGTGGGCGCCGGTACTGCGTTGTTGCCGGACGAGTTTATTTTTACCATGCACCGAAATTTGGGCGTGTTTACCGCGCGGGACATGCCCCTGGATCGTTTATTTTGCCAATGGCAAGGTAAGCGACTGGGTTATACCAAAGGGCGCGACCGCTCCTTCCATTTTGGCGCCATGGAGCACCATATTGTCGGGATGATTTCGCACCTCGGCCCGCAGTTATCGCTGGCCGCCGGCGTGGCCATGGCGCACAAGCTAAAAAAAGAAGGCCGGGTGTCCCTAGCGTTTACCGGAGAGGGCGCCACCAGCCAGGGCGAATTCCACGAAGCGCTGAACGTCGCTTCGGTTTGGAAACTGCCCGTGATTTTCATCATTGAAAATAACGGATACGGTCTGAGCACGACGGCCAATGAGCAATACGCCTGCGAGAGCCTGGCCGAACGCGGGCGCGCCTACGGCATGCGCTATGCAACCATAGACGGGAATAACATCCTGGAGGTGTACGGCACGCTGCAGAAAATTGCCGGCGAGATGCGCGAAAACCCGGCGCCATTCCTGCTTGAATGCCGCACGTTCCGGATGCGCGGGCACGAAGAAGCCAGCGGTACGAAATACGTACCGAAAGCCCTGATGGAAGAATGGGCGCAAAAAGATCCGCTGGAAAACTACGAGCGCTGGTTACTAGCAGAGGGTATTCTGACGGAATCAGCGCAAAAAAATATGCGGGAGCGCTATAAAAAAGCCATACAAACCGCGGTAGATGCGATGTTCAACGAACCGGAACCCGTGCCGAATTTCGAGGAAGAATTGGGCGATGTGTATGCCCCCGCGCCGGCGCCCATAGCGCCCGGCGGTGCGGCGCGCGAACTCCGTTTTATTGATGCAATTTCAGAGGGTTTGCGCGAGGCCATGCAGCGGCATCCCCGCTTGATTCTGATGGGCCAGGATATTGCAGACTATGGCGGTGTGTTCAAAATCACGCAGGGTTTTGTGGAGGCATTCGGCAAAGAACGCGTGCGCAACACCCCCCTGTGCGAGAGCGCGATTGTGGGGATCGGGCTGGGGTTGAGTTTGCACGGTTTCAAAAGTATGGTGGAAATGCAATTTGCCGATTTTGTCACCTGCGGCTTCAATCAGATCGTCAACAACCTCGCCAAATTACATTGGCGTTGGGGGCAAACGGCCGATGTAGTGATTCGCATGCCGACGGGCGGCGGTACCGGCGCCGGGCCGTTTCACTCGCAAAGTAATGAGGCCTGGTTCACACACGTGCCGGGGCTAAAGGTCGTGTATCCCTCCACACCGGCGGATGCAAAAGGATTGCTGCTGGCGGCCTTTGAAGACCCGAACCCGGTGCTGTTTTTCGAGCACAAGGCACTGTATCGATCGGAAAGCGGCATGACGCCCGAGGGATTCTATACGGTAGAGATCGGGAAGGCCCGGCAGGTGCGCCAGGGGCGTGATGTGAGCATCATCACTTACGGATTGGGCGTTCGTTGGGCGGAAAAAGTAGCCGAAGATTTGGGCGTGGACGCCGATATTTTGGATTTGCGCTCGCTAGTTCCCCTGGACTATGCGGCCATTTCGGATTCCGTCAAGCGCACAAATCGGGTACTCATACTCCACGAAGACACTCTCTTTGGTGGTATCGGCGGAGAAATTGCCGCCTGGATCAGCGAACACCTGTTTGAGCACTTGGATGCGCCTGTACTGCGGGCTGCCAGCCTAGACACACCCGTACCCTTTGCTATTCCGCTGGAACAACATTTTTTCCCGGTGGAGCGAATGAAACTGCAAATAGAGCACTTGCTGAAATACTGAGCCGGCAATATAGAGGGTGTATCATAAGTCCGTGAAAGCCCCGTTAAGCAAAAAAATATTTTGTTTGGTTGCCTGTTTTTTTGATTTTTTTAGAAAAATCAAAAAAACAGGCAACCAAACATTATTTTATTTTGCCGCCGGAGGCGGCGAAATGCTTGTGACACACCCTCTACATTGCCGCGGCGATCCGCGCTGCGAGGAGACGGAAGTCATCCGGCGTAAGATCAAGCGGTGTTTTTCCGAAACTTAGATCAGAAACTGACCGGACAGGCATCAAGTGAATATGCGTATGCGGTACTTCGAGGCCGATCACGGCCACGCCGATGCGTTCACAGGGTACCACTTCACGGAGTGCGCGCGCGACTTTTTTCGAAAAAACCATCAAGGCGCCGAGTTCGGCGTCTTCCATATCGAAAATATAGTCTATTTCCTTTTTAGGGATACAGAGCGTGTGTCCTATCACTTGCGGCCGAATATCCAGGAAGGCGAGAAAATCGTCCGTTTCTGCCACCTTGTAGCAGGGAATTTCCCCGTTGATAATTCGAGAGAAGATCGTTGGCATGCGTAAGCGTGAATTAATTTAGCCGATCGTGATGTCCACCACTTCAAATTCCATGATACCGCCGGGCGTTTGGACTTTAGCTACCTCGCCACGCGCTTTACCCAGCAATCCGTGTCCAATTGGCGAGGTAACGGAAATCCGGTTTTGTTTTGCATCGGCCTCTGTTTCCGAGACCAGTTTATAGGTCATTTCCTTCCCCGTTTTCAGGTTTTTGATGGTGACGTTCGACATAATCGCGACCTTCGAGGTATCCAGTTGACTTTCGTCCAGGACGCGGGCGTTTGAGAGTACCGTTTCCAGTTCGCTGATTTTCATTTCCAGCATACCTTGCGCGTCCTTCGCGGCGTCGTATTCGGCATTTTCAGAAAGATCGCCCTGGGCGCGCGCCTCTGCGATCGCCCTGGCTGCCTCTTGGCGGCCGGTGGTTTTTAATTCTTCCAACTCGGCTTTCAAACGGTTGTAACCGCCTTGTGTAAGATAGGTGTAATTCGCCATATCAGTACTCAATTTAAAGATAACAAAAAGCCCCGGGGCAAAATAGCGCTTGGCTGCCGAAGGGGCTGTTAGAAACAGTTTTGAAACAGTTTCGAAATAGCTCGATTAATAAAAATACAACGTTCCTACCCAAGGGCAGGAACGTTGTATTGTAAAATGTCGCCACAAAGATAAGGGGATTTTTTGGAAAAAAAAATGCAAGGGGAGCGGGCGCGCAATGCGCTGAAAAAATCTTGAGAATAGTGCATAAAAAAAGGCTGCCCCCGGTAGAACCGGAGGCAGCCATAATCATCAGTCAGTCACCGAAGTAACGAATTACTTCGTCTGAATCATCTTCTTCGTAGCGCTATCCGTAGCGGTTTCGAGTTTGTAGTAGAGCAGACCGGTGGTATTCACCATTTCGCGGTCGAGGGTAACAGCATTGTAGCCCTTACCGAAGTCGCCCGTTTGGGTGAAGATCATGCGACCCGCTTCGTCGAAGATCGTGATCGTAGCCTCCGTTGCCTCAGGCAGGTGGAAGCCGATCATCGTCTTGTTGATGAAGGGGTTCGGCGTGTTCTGGTACAGTTCGAATCCTACGCCGGCGATTGTAGAGCCGTTGAAGCGGAAGGCTACATCCAGACGTACGTCGTTTTTGTAAGCCTCAGCCTTCGTGATACGGCTGGATACGCCGAGCATATTGCTCAGTTGACCGCTCGTTTTGGCGCGGAACTTCAGCGCGAAGGCGCCTTTGTCTTTGCCGTCGAACGAGGTCGTGATCGCGTCATTGAACAGACCGAAGTTGCTTACATCCATACCGGCGCCCGGTACGATATCCACTACTTCGAGTCCTTTCAGGTTCATCGTGAACTGGTATCCGAGCACCTGTTCTGTTGCGGTGAAGTTCACCGTGAACTCTTCGCCGGCTTTAACCTGGCGGTCTTCCACGTCGAACAGCAGCGTACCCACTGTACGATCGTCTGCGCTCATGAGCGAGTTAGCGATGGCAGAGCCATTCACGTCACCCACTTTCAGCGAAACGAAGTCATCGTTCATCTGGCTGGCTTGTACGTCAGCCACCGATTTGAACTCAGGGAATTGCGCGGTGAACGGATTGTTCGGGTTCGCGAAGTTGTAGGATTTATCCACGAAGCGCCAGCTCGTATTGTTCGGCAGTTCCGTGTAGATACCCAGGATCAACTTACGCAGTTCCACGATATCGAAAGTCGTGATCGAGTTCGACTTGTTAGCGTCGGCGGCGATCATCTTGTACGGGCTACCCAGCGGTTCCAGACCCAGGATGTGCTTCGAAATCAGCACAAGGTCAAAGGTCGTGACACCGTTCAGGTGGTTGTCGTCTTTCAGCGGCGTAACCGAGTAGTTCGCGGAAATCGGCAGTGCGTTGGAGAATGCATAGGCGCCGTCATTGTTCGTCATATCGAACATGCTCACCGGCGGGAGTGCCGGGTGCGTGCCAATCATTTCTACGCTTGCGTCTTCCAGACCGTTCTGCGTTTCCGTTTTCAGATCACCGGCGACGGAGATCGGATCGGAGCCGCAGAAGTTGTTCGGGTCTTGAACGATCACGTACGTTTCGCAGTAGTCGGCGTTGCCGGCTACGTCGCGGCTCCACAGTTGTACCGGTTGGGTACCAACTTCCTGACAGTTGAAGTTAACCGTCGTGAGCGGGTTGCCTTGGCCGTCAACCGGGAAGGAACCGGTGCTTTCATCGCTTTCAACGATTGCGATATCGAGCAGGGTAGCCGGGCTGCAGTTATCTTCCGTGTACTGGAGGAAGTCCGAAGCGAACAGCGTGATCATTTGCGTCGGCATAATGTTAACGCTCAGACCGTTGAGGCAAACCACCGTCGGCGCCTTACCGTCGCGAACGACGATGAGGTATTCGCAGACTGCTTCGTTGCCGCAGCCGTCGTTCGTGATCCACTTGATCTTGTGCGTACCGTACGGCAGTTGCGGAGCGACGCCCTGCATGGCTGCGTCGTTCAGGTTCGCCGGCACTTGCGGCGTATCCCAGATCAACTTAGCCGTAGCCGTGTTACCGGATTTCACAACATCAATGTTGAAGCGATACTTCTGGTTCAGCGCTACCGGACGGTCATCGAAGTTGTAAGCCGTACCGCCCGTGAAGTTCGGGTTGTTGGCATTACCGAAGAAGACCGTGTTAGCGGCCGGGATGTTCGTGCTGGACACCACCGTTTCCATATCGCCGCTGTTGTCGAGGTCGAGGAACAGCAGGTATTTCACCGTGACGTCGCTGCCACCGCAAGAGTCTGTGATGGCCACACTCAGATCCACCGTGCCTTCGCAGAGGTCGTGGCTCTGGTTCGAATTATCCCAGTAGTACATCTTATTCCAGAGCAAGGGATCGTTACCGGACAGGTCGTTGATCGTTACAGGGCTGGACGGGCAGTTAGCGAAGACCGGCGCCTTGTTGTCAATCACTTTAATGATCTGCTTGTAAGAGAAACCGTTGCTGTTAGCGATAGACGGGATACCGGCGGCCGGGTTACCCGTGTAGTACTGCGTAAAGTCGTGCGGAGCCTGACCCGGCAGGAGTGCCAGCGGGATCGAAGTCCACGGCGCGGTAGAACCAGGAGCCGATACGATCGGGCCGGTCAGGTTGGCCGGGTTGTTCGCGATCGCGTTCGGGTTCGGGTTCGGTACGGACACAACCGGGAGGTTCGGGTTGAACGTGCACCAGTTGATAATACGCCATACGCGCTCGATTTTGTAGCAAGCATCCGGCACTACCGTGAATACTTCATCCGTGAAGGACACTGCGAGCAGTTCGCAATCTTCGCCGAAGAAGGTCGGTTCGCCGAAGTTCGGCGTGCCGTTACAATTCGTAACGATTACATCGTTCGGGAAGCGAACGAAGTAGTCTTGTTCGTACTGTACTACGATACGCTGCGTGCACTGGCTGGATTGGCCGGCGCAGTCGAAGGCGCGGAACGTGCGCACGATCGTGCCCTTGTTACAGAGCGTATCGAACTGTGCGATGTTCACCGTCGTCGTGATCGTGTCCACGCAGCAGTTATCGACTGCGGACGGCATACCGTAAGCCCAGAGGCTCGGGTCGAAGTTCTCGCAGGATACCGTTACGTTAGCAGGTGCGGAGCAAGCCGGCTTGATCTTGTCTTCCACGAAGACGGAAACCATGCAGTCGTTGTGGTTGCCATAGCAATCGAAGGCACGCAATACCACCGTTACGGTGTCATTGATGTCTGCGCAGCAGAATACCACGCGATCTGCGAAGTCATCTTCGAGGTCGTCGTTATCGCACTCGCCGTCCACCATGCGGCGAACGAGGAATCCGTCGAGGCAGCAGTTATCGTACGTGCCATCGTCGAAAGTTTCAGCGAACACTTCGGAAACGCCGCTGCCACCGAGCGCCACTTGCGTGAACTCGTCGCAGGAGATTGCCGGCGGCGTGTTATCAATCACATTCACTTTAATCGTGATGGACGTGATATTGCCGCACTCGTCGGTCAGTACATACGTGATGTTGTGTACGCCCAAGCCCAGACCCGGTTGCGGCAGCAGGCCGCCGTTCGAGATCGGACCCAGCGGGGTCGTTACTTTCACATCAACTACTTGGTTGCATACGCCATTGAAGATTGCCGTGGGGATCGGGCCTGCCGATACGCACTGGCCGTTAATGATGGCGTTGGTATTGATCACGTACCAGTCGTTGTCGGCATCGTACGTGAAGTTCGAGAAGTCAACCGTCGGAGCGACATCCGTTACTTTGATGAACTGGATGAACTCCTTGCTGGACGGGCCGCCCGTGCCTGGGCTGCACCAGTCGTTGACCTTCCAGGTACGGATGATCTTGTAGCTACCCGGGCATACTTGAGCGAACTCGTCAGAGAAGCTGACGGCGAGGCCGCAAGCGCCGGTACCGCTGGTCGTCAGGTTTACACCTGCGATAGTCGGCCAGCCGGTCGTGCCAGGCTGCAGAGAAGCCGGAACGTTCGTGCAAACATACTCGACATCGGCCGGGAAGTTCACCTGATCCACCGTACCACGGAGGATGTCAATGAACTGCGTGCAGCTGTCTTTGTTGCCCCAAGCGTCCGTGGCTACCCACAGGCGGGATACGCGGGTAAATACCGTGTTATTTTGCGCGCAAGAGAACTGCTGATACTGGTCTTCGCGTACCGTAGTGAATGCGGAGCAATCATCTACGATCGGCGTACCGGTCAGCGAGAGGTTATCTTCGTTTTGCGTGCAGAGGATCGTTCTGTTGGACGGGCAGGATACCACCGGCGCCAGTTTGTCTTCTACGATGATCGTACCCCAGCAGAGATTACCGCTCAGGATATGGCGCAGCGAGAACATAATGGTTTTGCCGATGTGCGTTGCATTCACCCGGTTCGGCGGCGTGAACGTTGCCGTTCCCGTCGGGTAGGTGATGATTACGCTGTAGTCGTCGTAGCAGAAGTAAGAGCCTTCCAGTACCATGTCCGGTGTGATCGTCTCTTGGCAGTCAGCGTCGAGGGATACATGGATCACGTCGTTGCAAGCGACCGTCGTCGGCGTGCCGATAACTTGTACGCTCTTCGTAATGATCTGTTTGCAGCCCGGATCGGCGATTGCCTGGTCGTTGGTGCCGCCTACGAGTACGCCATTGATAACGAGGTTAGTCGTTGCAGCGCCTGCGTCGAAGATCGCTTCCACCGTGTGGAAACCGATTCCGAGTTGACCGGCGTTGAAGGTGTTCGTAGCGACGCCGTTTACACGGATCGAGGTGACCGTACCTGCTGCGCCGAATGTTTCGCCCACCTGGATGGTGAACGGCGGCGTGCTCAAGCAGAACGGACCGTCGAGGTTCAGGAAGATCGGCGTCGGGTAGTAAGCCCGGTTGCTGATCGTAGCGGTCTGGCCGATGTTGTTGGACAGGCCGATGTTGTAGCCGATTCCATCCACATGGATACCGCGGATCGTGTAGTACACCATTTCGTCGGCTTCGTCCGTTTGGCCGTCGCCGTCGTTGTTGATACCGTCAGCCGATCCCATGATCAGTTGCGTGCCAACCGGCAGTGCGGTCGGAGCAACGGGCGGGTTCGGGCTGTTGTTGCTAAACAGGCCGGTGTTGCCGGAGATCGTCCAGGTTTGGCCTGCGAGGGCTTTCACCGTGATCAGATCAACGAACTGGCCGTTGTCAAGGTTCGTAGCATTGTCTTTGCAAGAAGTTGCCACGTTGAACTGCGGCGTGCAGGAGCCTTCGCCTTCTACTACCGTTACGGTAGCGTTGCAAGTGCCGAAGTTTCCGCAAGGATCCGTTACCGTGAGGGTCACCGTGTTGGCGCCCAGGTTGGAGCAGTTGAAGGAAGTCTTCGACAGCGACAGGGTCAGGAACTGCGAAGGAGCGCAGTTGTCGAACGAGCCGTTGTTGATGTTTGCAGGCGTCAGCGTGGCTACGCCGAACTTATCGAGCGTGAGCGTGAAGTTCTTGCAAACAGCCGTCGGCTTCGTGTTATCTACTACCGTGATTACTTGCGTATGCACGCGGGTGTTGCCTGCGGCATCCGTTGCCGTCCAGCGGCGGGTAACCGTGTAGTTGTAGAAGCAGCACTGCGCCTGGTTGGAACACTGCGTGCTGGTTTCAGCGAAGCTGACCGTTGCAGTACCGCAGTTGTCGCTTACGTCGGCATTCGTCAGCGGCGTGCAAACGAGCGGGCCGTGATAGACGCAGTTCGTCGGAACACTGTTGCACTGAACCGTCGTATCGTTCGGCATCGTGATGTCGGCGTCGAACTCAGGCGCTTGGGTATCCATTACCTGAACACCGAAGGAGCACTGTACGTTGTTGCCGGCAGCATCCGTTGCGCGGTAAACGACCGTGTAGTTACCAACTGCGAGGATCGAACCGGAGGTCGGGCCGGAGATTTGCGCTACGGTCGGATTACCGCAGTTATCTACAGCAACCGGGATACCCCAGTTTACTTTCGCAGAGCACTTATCCGCGTCGTTACCTACTACGACCGGACCGGTCGGGCAGTTCAGGAACACCGGCGCTTGCGTGTCGAGTACCGTGATGGTCTGCGCGCAGGTAGCAGCGTTACCGCACTGGTCGGTCACGCGGTACGTGCGGGTGAACACATTGCCTACGTTGGTCTGGCTGATCATACCGAAGTCGTTGATGCTCAGGCCGCAGTTGTCGGAAGCCGAACCGCCGGCGAGGTTGAACTCGCTGAGGTTGGCATAAACCGGACGTTCGTCCACGGAGCACTGTGCAGTCAGCGGGGCGGGGCAGCTAACCACCGGAGCGACGTTGTCGTTTACGTTGATCGTTTGAACGAAGGACGTTGCATTGCCTGCAAGGTCAACAGCCGTCCAAGTGCGCGTCAGCGTGAAGCGGTTCGGGCATCCGCCGGAAACCTCTACTTCGCTGAAGGTCACAACGATCGCACCTTGGCAGTTGTCGGAAGCCGTCACATTGGCGACAGCCGGAACGGCAGATGCGCAAGATACGTTTACGGAGGCGGCGGGCAGGCCTGCGAATACGGGCGCTGCTACGTCGTTGATCGTGATCGTCTGTACGTGGCTAACGATGTTGCCGCAGTCATCCTCGGCGGTCCAGGTACGAACCATCGTTGCATTGTCGTTCGGACCTGCACCCGGCAGGTACGTTTCGTTGAATTCGACGTCCACCGGCTGGTTGCAGTTGTCCGTGGCCGTCAGCACAGGGGCTGCCGGTACGGTTTCGCCGCAAGACAGGGTGAAGTTCGTAGGCAGCGTACCAACGAAAGCCGGCGCTTGCGTATCGCTGATCGTGATCGTCTGAACAAAAGATACTGCGTTGCCGCAGTCGTCTTCCGCAGTCCAGGTACGAACGATCTGATACTGGTTCGGGCAAGTACCCGGAACCTCTACTTCGCTGAATTCAAGATCCACCGGCTGGTTGCAGTTGTCCGTAGCCGTTACGTTCGCTACAGCAGGCACTTGCTCAGCGCAAGATACGCTGACGGAAGCCGTCGGCAGGTTGGACAATACAGGCGCCTGGGTATCGCTGATCGTAATCGTTTGTACGAACGAAGTGATATTACCGCAGTCGTCTTCTGCCGTCCAGGTACGCGTGATTGCGTATTGGTTCGGGCAGGTACCCGGAATTTCCACCTCACTAAATTCGAGATCAACCGGTTGGTTGCAGTTATCCGTAGCCGTTACAGCGGCAACTGCCGGTACCTGCTCGGAGCAGGATACGCTGACAGAAGCAGCAGGCAGGTTGGACAGTACTGGAACCTGGTTGTCGCTGATCGTGATCGTTTGTACGAAGGAAGTAATGTTTCCGCAGTCGTCTTCTGCCGTCCAGGTACGCGTGATGCCGTACTGGTTCGGGCAAGTACCCGGAACTTCTACTTCGCTGAATTCTACGTCCACCGGAGCGCCGCAGTTATCCGTAGCCGATACCGAGGCCACTGCCGGTACCTGCTCGGAGCAGGATACGGTGACAGAAGCCGTAGGCAGGCCTGCGAATACGGGGGCTTGGGTGTCGCTGATCGTGATTGTCTGTACGAAAGAGGTCGAGTTACCGGCGAAGTCAATTGCACTCCAAGTACGACGAACCTGATACTGGTTCGGGCAAGTACCCGGTACTTCTACCTCGTTAAATTGTACGAAAATCGTGCCTTGGCAGTTATCCGTAGCCGTTACATTCGCAACAGCCGGGACTTGCTCGGAGCAGGAAACGCTTACCGTAGCGGCGGGCAGGTTGGCCAGCACCGGCGCCACGAGGTCGTTCACCGTGATCGTTTGTACGTGCGAGATTGCGTTGCCGCAATCGTCTTGAGCCGTCCAGGTACGAACCAGTACGTTGCCGTCATTCGGGCCTGCGCCCGGCTGCCAGGTTTCGCTCAGTTCGATATCTACCGGCTGGTTGCAGTTGTCGGAAGCCGTCAGGGTAGCAGCAGCCGGAACCGCCTCGCCGCAATTCAGCGACAGGTTGCCGGGCAGCGTGCTCGTCCATACGGGCGCTTGCGTATCGCTGATCGTGATCGTTTGGACGAAAGATACTGCGTTGCCGCAATCGTCTTCGGCCGTCCAGGTACGACGGATCTGGTACTGGTTCGGGCAAGTACCCGGAATCTCGATTTCGCTCAACTCGATATCAACCGGTTGGTTGCAATTGTCGGTAGCCGTTACATTCGCTACGGCAGGTACCTGCTCGGAGCAGGATACGCTGACCGAAGCGGCAGGCAGGCCGGCGAATACAGGCGCTTGCAAATCTTCGATTGTAATCGTTTGTACGAAAGAAGTGATGTTGCCGCAGTCGTCTTCTGCCGTCCAAGTACGCGTGATGCTGTACTGGTTCGGGCAGGTACCCGGCGCTTCCACTTCAAAGAACTCTACGTCCACCGGCGCGCCGCAGTTGTCCGTAGCCGTTACCGCAGCAACAGCAGGAACTTGTTCGGAGCAGGAGAAACGGACGGATGCAGCGGGCAGACCGGCGAGTACCGGCGCTTGCGTGTCGCTGATCGTGATCGTCTGTACGAAAGAAGTAGCATTGCCGCAGTCGTCTTCTGCCGTCCAAGTACGCGTGATGCTGTACTGGTTCGGGCAGGTACCCGGAATTTCTACTTCGCTGAATTCTACGTCCACCGGAGCGCCGCAGTTATCCGTAGCCGATACCGCCGGTACGGCAGGCACCTGCTCAGAGCAGGATACGCCGACCGTAGCCGTGGGCAGGCCGGAGAGAACCGGCGCCTGGGTGTCGCTGATCGTGATCGTTTGTACGAAGGAGGTTGCGTTACCGCAGTCATCTTCAGCCGTCCAAGTACGACGGATCTGATACTGGTTCGGGCAAGTGCCCGGAACTTCTACTTCGCTGAACTCTACGTCCACCGGAGCGCCGCAGTTATCCGTAGCCGATACCGAAGCAACAGCCGGAACCTGCTCGGAGCAGGATACGCCGACCGTAGCCGTGGGCAGGCCGGAGAGTACGGGCGCCTGGGTGTCGCTGATCGTGATCGTTTGTACGAAGGAAGTGATGTTTCCGCAATCGTCTTCTGCCGTCCAAGTACGCGTGATGCCGTACTGGTTCGGGCAGGTACCCGGAACTTCTACTTCGCTGAATTCTACGTCCACCGGAGCGCCGCAGTTATCCGTAGCCGATACCGTCGGAACGGCAGGCACCTGCTCGGAGCAGGATACGCTGACCGTAGCCGTGGGCAGGCCGGAGAGTACGGGCGCTTGGGTGTCGCTGATCGTGATCGTTTGTACGAAAGAAGTCGCGTTGCCGGCGAAGTCAACAGCCGTCCAAGTACGCGTGATGCCGTACTGGTTCGGGCAGGTACCCGGAACTTCTACTTCAGAGAATTCGACATCAACGGTTCCTAAGCAGTTGTCGGACGCCGTTACATTCGCAACAGCCGGCACTTGCTCGGAGCAGGAAACGCTTACTGTAGCGGCGGGCAGGTTACCCAGCACAGGCGCCACGAGGTCGTTCACCGTGATTGTTTGTACGTGCGAGATCGCGTTTCCGCAATCGTCTTCAGCCGTCCAGGTACGAACCAGTACGTTGCCGTCATTCGGGCCTGCGCCCGGCTGCCAGGTTTCGCTCAGTTCGATATCTACCGGCTGGTTGCAATTGTCAGAAGCCGTCAGGGTAGCCGCAGCCGGAACCGCTTCGCCGCAATTCAGCGTCAGGTTACCGGGCAGCGTGCTCGTCCAAGTCGGCGCTTGCGTGTCATTCACCGTGATCGTCTGTACGAAGGACGTCGCGTTACCGCAGTCGTCTTCGGCCGTCCAGGTACGGCGAATTTGGTATTGGTTCGGGCAGGTACCCGGAACTTCTACCTCGCTAAATTCGAGATCAACCGGCTGGTTGCAGTTGTCGCTGGCGGTTACCGTAGTCGGTACTGCCGGCACCTGCTCGGAGCAGGATACGCTAACCGATGCGAGCGGCAGGCCGTTCAGCACAGGCGCTTGCGTATCGTTGATCGTAATCGTTTGTACGAAAGAAGTGATGTTACCGCAGTCGTCCTCCGCCGTCCAGGTACGCGTGATCGCATACTGGTTCGGGCAGGTACCCGGAATTTCCACTTCGCTAAATTCTACATCAACCGGCGCGTTGCAATTGTCGGTTGCGACAACGATCGCAACTTGCGGCACTTGCTCGGAGCAGGATACGCTGACCGATGCAACCGGCAGGCCGGTCATGATCGGCGCCTGGTTGTCATTGATAACAATCGTCTGAACGAAAGAGGTAATGTTACCGCAATCGTCTTCAGCAGACCAGGTACGCGTGATGATGTACTGGTTCGGGCAAGTGCCCGGCGTTTCTACTTCGAAGAACTCGATGTCAACCGGCTGGTTGCAGTTGTCCGTAGCCACGACGATACCCACCGTCGGCACCTGCTCGGAGCAGGATACGTTAACGAGGGCAACGGGCAGACCGACCATAACCGGCGCTTGGTTGTCGTTGATGGAGATCGTCTGTACGAAGGAAACAATGTTACCGCAATCGTCTTCGGCCGTCCAAGTACGACGAATCTGGTATTGGTTCGGGCAAGTACCCGGAACTTCTACCTCGCTGAACTCGATATCAACCGGCTGGTTGCAGTTGTCAGAAGCCGTTACAATGGCGACGGCCGGAACCGATTCAGAGCAGGTTACTGCTACCGAAGCGGCGGGCAGGCCGGCAAATACCGGCGCTTCCGAGTCATTGATCGAGATCGTCTGAACGAAGGATACTGCGTTGCCGCAATCGTCTTCTGCCGTCCAGGTACGACGGATCTGGTACTGGTTCGGGCAAGTACCCGGAACCTCTACTTCGCTGAATTCCAAATCAACCGGTTGGTTGCAGTTGTCCGTAGCCGTTACGCCGGCTACAGCCGGAACTTGCTCCGCGCAGGATACGCTGACGGAAGCGGCGGGCAGGTTCGCGAGAACCGGCGCCGTTACGTCGTTGATCGTGATAACCTGTACGAAGGAAGCGATATTACCGCAGTCATCTTCTGCCGACCAGGTACGCGTGATGCTGTACTGGTTCGGGCAGGTACCCGGAATTTCTACTTCGCTGAATTCCAGATCAACCGGCGCGCCGCAGTTGTCGGTCGCCGTTACGTTGGGCACTTGCGGTACTTGCTCGGAGCAAGATACGTTGACAAATGCCGCGGTTGGCAGACCGGCGAGTACCGGGGCTACGATATCCGAAATATTGATCGTTTGTACGAAAGAAGCGATGTTACCGCAGTCGTCTGCCGCCGTCCAGGTACGCGTAATGCTGTACTGGTTCGGGCAGGTACCCGGTACTTCCACTTCAAAGAAGTCTACGTCCACCGGAGCGCCGCAGTTATCCGTAGCCGATACCGTTGGTACGGCAGGAACCTGCTCGGAGCAGGATACGCCGACCGTAGCCGTGGGCAGGCCGGAGAGAACCGGCGCCTGGGTGTCGCTGATCGTGATCGTTTGTACGAAAGAAGTCGCGTTACCGGCGAAGTCAACCGCCGTCCAAGTACGCGTGATGCTGTACTGGTTCGGGCAGGTACCCGGTACTTCTACTTCCGTGAAATCAAAATCAATCGTGCCTTGGCAGTTATCGGATACCGTAACGGCAGCCACTGCAGGTACTTGTTCGGAGCAGGAAACGTTCACAAACGCCTGGGGCAGGTTTGCCAGCACCGGCGCAGTTACATCATTTACCGTGATTGTTTGTACATAAGAGATCGCATTGCCGCAATCGTCTTCTGCCGTCCAGGTACGAACCAGCGTGTTGCCGTCGTTCGGACCTGCGCCAGGCTGCCACGTTTCGTTGAACTCAACGTCCACCGGTGCGCCGCAGTTATCAGAAGCCGTCAGGGTAGCAGCGGCCGGGATGGTCTCGCCGCATGCCAGCGATGCGTTCGCGGGCAGCGTGCTCGTCCAAGTGGGCGCTTGCGTATCGCTGATCGTAATCGTCTGAACGAAGGAAGTTGCGTTGCCGCAAACGTCCACTGCCGTCCAAGTGCGTACGATCTGGTACTGGTTCGGGCAAGTGCCCGGTACTTCTACTTCCGTGAAATCAAAATCAACCACCGTTCCGCAGTTGTCGGAAACCGTCACAGGGGCAACAGCAGGCACTTTCTCTGCGCAATCTACCAGAACGGTAGCAGCAGGCAGGTTAGCCAATACCGGTGCGACGTTGTCGTTGATCGTGATTACTTGTTCGCGGGAAGTGATATTGCCGCAATCGTCTTCCGCCGTCCAGCGACGGATGATCGTAAAGCTGTTCGTGCACAGACCCGGGTAGATAGACTCGCTGAATTCAACATCAACCGGACGGTTGCAGTTATCCGTAGCCGTTTGGGCCGGGATAAGCGGCACATCGTCAGCGCAGTCGCCGTTTACAACAGCGGCGGGCGCTTGCTCATTCCACACAGGAGCCTGGGTATCCAGGATCGTGATCGTCTGGATGTGCTCGCGGGAATTACCGCAATCATCTTGCACATACCAGCGGCGTTTTACCACGAGATCGTTCGGGCAGGTGCCCAGATCCGTCGTTTCATAGAATTCGACATTCAGAGGCGCACCGCAATTGTCGGTGGCCGTCAGTACTTCAGCCGTATTTACAGCCTCAGCGCAATCAGCCGTATAGTTGGCCGGGAGCGTCGTTTCAACCCAGTTGGGTTGCGTAACATCGTTCACCGTAACCGTCTGGCTGCGCGTAACTACGTTGCCGCAGTCATCTTGCGCTTTCCAACGGCGGATCAACATGAAGCGGTTGGCGCAGGTACCCGGAAGGAATTCCTCGGAGTAATCTACCACCACTTGAATACCGCAGTTGTCGGTAGCCGTGTAAACAGGAGCAGCCGTTACATTCTCGGCGCAGTCCGTAGATACGTTCGCGGCAGGCGCTTCGTTCCAAACGGGTGCTTGAATGTCGCTGACGATAATCGTCTGTACGTGCTTCACGAGGTTACCGCAGAGGTCTTCTGCAGTCCACGTGCGTACGATCGAGAACTGGTTCGGGCAGTCGCCGGGGCGCAGTTCTTCGCTATAGATTACCTGAACAGCACCGTCGCAGTTGTCCGTAGCCGTTAGAACGGCAGCAGCAGGAACTTCCTGCGCGCAGGAAACTGTCAGACCGCCGGGCAGCGACTCGTTAAACGTCGGTGCGATCTGGTCGTTTACTACGATCGTTTGGAGCGTAGTCGAGCGGTTGCCGCACAGGTCGGAAGCCACCCAGCGACGGATCACCGTGTAACTGTTCGGGCAGTCGCCCGGTACCGTGTATTCGGCAAAATCCACCGTTGCAACACCGCAGTTATCGGTAGCCATCGGTTGGGAAACCGCCGGAACCAGCGCAGCGCAGATAACAGAAATCGAAGCCTGCACATTAGAGAATGCCGGCGCCTCCGTGTCATTTACCGTAATAGTTTGTGTGTGAGAATCTACATTGCCGCAAGCATCCGTAGCCACCCAGCGGCGAACGACCTGATACTTGTTCTCGCAACCTTGCGGAACGGTCGTTTCGCTGAAGTCCACGTTCACCACGCCGCAGTTGTCAGTAGCAGTTACTGCTACAACAGCCGGAACGAGCGCAGCGCAAGATACCGTTGCGTCCGCCGGTTTGGAGGAAAGCACCGGATTCGTCGTGTCGTTCACCGTAATGGTCTGCGTATGTACGTCTGTGTTGCCACATGCGTCCGTTGCAAGCCAGGTACGGCGGATGATGAAGCTATTCGGGCAGCTGGTCGGACCCGGATCAGTCGTCTCGGAGAAAGTCACCGTAACGCTACCGCAGTTATCGGTCGCTCCGATCGTCGGAGGAGCCGAAACAGCTGCTGCGCACTGGTGGGTTTCGTTCAGCGGGCGGGAAGTGAGTACCGGATTCTCATCGTCGTTGATCGTGATGACCTGAACCAGCGTCGCACGGTTGCCGCAAATATCCGAAGCAACCCAGGTACGGGTTACCACGAACTTATTCGGGCAGGTGGGCGCGCCGGAGCCGGACAGGCTCGTGATCGTTTCGTTGAAATTAATCGTCACGCCACCGCAGCCGTCACCGTCTGCAGCAGTTACAGTCGGCGCTACCGGTACTTCGCCTGCGCAAGTACCATTCACCGCGCTCAGCGAAGCCGGGCTGAATACCGGCGCCGTAGCGTCTTCCAGATATGTGAAGGACTGAGAGCAAACAGAGGTATTACCTGCCGCGTCCCATGCCGTGTACGTACGGGTGATTACTTTCACGCCATCGTTCGGGCAAGAGGAGAAGCCGTTGTCGTAATCGCTGGATTCCAGCAGCGTGACGCCACAGTTATCCGTGATCGTACCGCCAAAGTTGTTGATGGCAAACGGCGCCGGAAGGGCCGTGTTGCAGGTCAGATCCGCAACGTTGGACGGGCACACGAGGGTCGGCGCCTGATCGTCTTCTACCGTTACGTTGAAGTTGCAGTACACCGTAAAGCCGGAGGGGCTGGTGTAGCTGTATGAAACAACGGTGTTACCGATCGGGAAGGTCGAGCTAGAGAGTAAGCCCTGAACCAAACCACCCTCTTTCGGGTTTCCACAGCCGTCGTTGAACAACGGCGTATTGTAGGTGACTACCGCATTGCAAACATCGGCATCCGTGCCTACCGTGATATCGGCAGGGCACTGTGCGATGCCGGGCTGCTGCATGTCTTCTATGTTCACCGCAACGGTGCAGGTAGCCTCATTCGCGATCGGAGAGCAGTCAGCCACGCGAAGCGTGACCAGTACCGTGGTATTTACATCGGCGCAGGTGAAAATTACCTTATCGCCAAATAAGCCGTCGCGACCTACTTCTATCACGCAAACAACGCAATTGTCGGTGCTGCCAAGATCAAAGAAGCTGGCTGGCTCTTCCGTATCACCGTCCGGCTCCAAGTTAATGGTAACCGGCGAGCCGATGCACTTAGCTGTGGGCGCTTGGGTGTCGGAAATTTCTACCGTGATCGTGCAGGTACTTACGTTGCCGCAAGCATCCGTAGCGGTGTAATACACTTCAGTCGTACCGATCGGGAACTGCGCACAGTCCGTAGCGGAATTCTGAATGAAATTCACCATGACCGTCGGGTCGCTGGCGGTCACCACGACGCGCGGGGTGTCGCAGGGGCCGACCGGGAACATACAGTTGTCGTAAGGCAGCGGACGCTCCCAGCATTTTACCTGATAGCAGTCGTTCGTTACCACGTCGGCGATGATCGTCTGCGGGCATTTTTCCCACAGCGGAGCCTCATCATCTTTCACGGTAATAATGTAAGAGACCGTATCGGCGTTGCCGTGTTCGTCGCGCGTGTAGAACGTAATGCGGTATTGATCGTCCGGATTCATCGGCGTCTCGAATGCGCATTTCGGTCCTTTTTCAAACACATAGTCCAAATCAATATCCCGGGAAACCTGCAGGCGGAAGTTAGGCGTCGCGAAGCCGGTAGCCGGATTGATCGTTACGAATGCATTGTTGATTTCTTTTTCAACCTGCATTGTGTAGCAGGCAATCGTGCAATTCTCCGTGATCTGGGGCGGCGTGATGGTCACGTTCGCCTTGCAGTCGAATTCCGTACGTGCAGAGGTCGTAACCGTCACGTCCGCGATAACGGGGAAAGCGGGCGCCTGTACATCGCGTACTGTGATCCAGGTATTGCAAATATTGGCATTGCCGCAGGAATCAATGACCTGCAGGGCAATTGCAATCGTTTGCGCGTTATTCGTGGCTGCGTTACAATTGTTGATATCAACAATGTCGGCGCAGGTGAATACTTTAGACGTCGTGTACGGACCGTCTGGAATGCTGGTAACACCCAGCGGCAATTCATCGCGGGAGAATTCGAGGACCAGCGAACCGGCGCAATTGTCCGCACTGCTGTTGTCGAATTGCGATGCATTGACTGTTACCGTACCATCCGTACCAAGATCTACCGTGTCGGGTTTGCAGTTTGCCGTCGGTTTGACGTTATCAACCACCGTAATCGTTTGCGTCACGATGGCGCTGTTACCCGTGCAGTCCGTAATCTGATACCGACGGAAAACCTTGAGCGTATCGTCCGCGCAACCGTCGCCGCCGTTGTTCGACTCGAGGTCGGGGCGCGCAACGACCGTGATCTGCGGCAGCGTAGCGCAATTGTCAGAAATACCGGTAACCACACCTATATTATAGGCCGGCAGGTCTTCCACACAATTGTAGTTTGCCGGCGTAGCCGTAGCGGTCGGCGCCGTGTTATCCGTCAGGGTAACCCGTGCCGTACGGCTGACCGTGTTTCCGCAGGAATCGCTGGCGACGAACGTTACGATCGTCGTGTAACCGGTATCCTTCGCGCATTGGAGCGCGGCGAATACATTAGCGACGGTATTGGGCGAGGTGGAGTACAGTACGTCCGAGCAGTTGTCGGTTGCCGTACCGTTTCCGTTTGCGGTCAGCCAGTTTTGGATCAGCGTCACCTCATTGCCTGGGTCATCGCAAGCGATGGTCAGCGGCGTGGGATCTACCGTCCATGTCGGCAGGATCGTATCCTGCACCGTCACCAGGCGACTGACTACAGACGTGTTGTTTGCACAGTCAGCCAGCTGATAGCGCTGACGAATAATAATAGGACTTGCCTTGCAGCCGGTACCGTTTACGATGACCTGCGGGGTCAGTGTCGTAACCGTCACCGTGCCGGAGCAGTTATCCGTTGCGTCGAGTACGTCTGTGATATCTTGCGTAATATCTGCTACACAGGAGACCGTTACGTTGGCCGGGTTGGAGGCCGTCGGGCCTTCCAGATCGAACAGCGTGATTACTGCCGTACTCGTAGAAGTATTTCCACAGGCATCCGTAGCCGTGAACGTCACCGTTTGGCTGCGGGTAGATGCAGAAGACGGGCACCAGTTGCGCAGGTTGGCAATCAACGCAGAAGCCGTCGTATTATTAGTAATCGTCACCGGCGTGTTGCACAGATCGGAAGCCGCGCCGTCATCACCGTGGTTGTTCAACCAGTCGGTGATGCGCTGATCCGTAACTGTGCAGCTCAATGTAACCGTGTTCGGATTATTCGTCCAGAAAGGAGCAACGTCATCCTTGATGCGGATTTCCTGTGTCACTAACAGCGAAGGCGTGGTCGGGTCGCAGTCGTCCACCTGATAAGTACGGGTGATGACATCGTAGGGGGAACCACAGCCGGTAACCGTAGCCGGCACGTCGCTGACCCAAACAATCGTCAGGTCTTCTTGCGGCGTGCAATTATCCGTCACGTGCGGGCGCACGCTTTCCGGATTGGGCGGCGGGATCAGGTTAATGCAGTCGTACGGACCGCCTTCTCCGCCATCCCCAAGGATATTCAGGCCGGATGTAGTCCACGTTTGGCCACCCGGAAGCGGACCGTTGCTGTCGAACAGCGTGGGCGCCTGCGAGTCAATCAGAATAATTTTTGCAGAAGCCGAAGTTTCGTTACCGCAAGCATCCTGGATTGTAAACACCACTTCCACTTCGCGCGGCAGCGGCGAGCAGGCGCTCGGCATGTGATCGCGAACCGTAGCAGCAAACAACGGCGCGGAGTAAGCGCATCCGACCTGATTGGAGAGGCAGAACAGTATTCCCGGGAGAATCGGATCTCCGCAGTTGTCCGAGTACGTGGCGCCGCCAATTGAAATCAGCCATGCTTGTACTGCCAAATCCGCAATGATGGGGAAGTTAGCATAGTTTTGGCATTGGAGCGTCAGGTTGGCTGGCGGCGTCAGGAACACCGGCGGCGTTTCGTCCGACACCGTGATCAATTGCGTGCAGGTACGCGTGTTACGGCTTTGATCCGTAGCCGTAAAGGTGCGAACAAAACGGTACTTGTTTGCACAAAGCGTGTCAGTCTTAGGTCCGTCAGAATACGTCACATTAACAGTGCAGTTGTCAGACACAGTACCTCCGATCGAGGAGAACTGTGCCGGCGTCATCAGAGCAGGCGGGTTAGCCGCGATCTGTTCGTTCGCACAAGTGTAGGTCTTGGCCGGCGGACACGCCAAGGTCGGGCGTGTACAATCGGCGATGTAGATTCGGAATGGAAGCGCGCTAGACCGGCAGGGATCTACCCCCTGCTGGAAAATCTCGCGCGTGACCCAAACTTCCGTGTAGTCACCCACGCCTGCCGAAATATTCGCGCAGGTGCGTGTGTACAAGGGGTGGCCGACAACAACTTCCTGCGGATCGTCCGCATTGCCCAGGATATTGTCCGCGCCGTCCGGATCATCCGGATCGGCCGTCCAAACTCGCACCCTGGTACAACTCGGATTAGAAGTTGTTGTGAAAGGCCCAAGCAGACTCGCGTTGAGGTTGGTCTGGCCTAAGCCGTTCAGACACACCACAATCGAACCCGGCGGAAGCGGGGGAAAGGGCGGCGGCGGCGGCGGCGCACCAGCGTACGCGATGTCGCAAGTCAGGTCATCACCTCCATTTGTGGCAAACGCAGAGGGCATTCCAAGTACGGAGAAACAGAAAAGAGCCGCGGCTAAAGTCAGCCGAAGCGCAAATTTTGTCGTTCCAGTACCAGAAAGTGCTACTTCTGTGCGTGCACACGCAGGCGGATTAGCCTCGTAGACTTCTTTCATGAGATTGAAAATTTAAGTATAAGTAATAAAGTTTTATTATCTGACAATCAAATACTTATGTGGATTAAAAGCCGTAAAAATCAGTTTTTGGCCACTAAAAAAACGACGGCATTTAGTGTACATGACAAAAATCATGCCTAAATATCATACGCGTGTAAAACAGATATTCCATCCGCTTTCACCTTGCGAAGGTAAGTGAAAGTTTTAATTTGAGGTAGCTACAAAGCTACAAACGTAAAAAAAAATTAATAAACGTCATACTAAACCAGTTCGTGCCCCTGGGCAAGCAGGGCATTTTGCGTGTCTTTAATACGCCGTTTCGCCACCAGGACGGTGTGTCCGGGCAACAGGAGGGTATCATTTTCAAACCCTAGCACCTGGCGCAGGTTGACGATAAATTTTTTGTGGACGCGCAGAAAATACGCCTCCGGCAGGCGGCTTTCCCAATACCCGAGATTGCGGGTTGCCACCACTTTTTCGTGGTGCGGAATGCGCGTATAAAGGTTGGTAATTTCAGCCTGCGCCTCGAGGTACAGGATATCTTCAGCAGCGATGCGGATGCGCCGACCCTTTATCAGGGTTAAATCTAAGGCCGACCCAGCAGATTCCTTTCCGGGCATGACCGGATCGGTTTTTTGTAGCCGCAGCGCAATCCGATCCAGCGCGCGATCCCATTCATTTTTATCCGGCTGGTGCAGCAAGAAGTAATCGGCATCCATTTTCCAGGCGCGCAAAGCATCTGAAGGATCTTTGGAGTACCAAATCCAGGGCAGATCAGTAGCCTTCGGATGGGCTTTAACTGTAGCGACAAAGGCCGAATCTACCACCAGGGCATGCGGCCAATCGTGATCCAAACGCTGTGTATCTACGTGTACAAAACGCCATCCTCTGGACTTTGCGGACAAAGCCAAAGGACCGTTGCGGGCGCAAGCGGTCGGGTCATCACCGAGGTATGCCAGGTTTATCATGCTATTTGCAAGGTCTGTATGATTAGATTAGAAAAAAAAAATTTGACGTCGGCGCGCGCTGCGCGCGCTCCGACGTCAAATGCGCGGAATCAGATTCTTTTACAGATCAATCCGGACACCTACACTGTGGATACCTTTAAAAACACGCGTATTCCGAAAGCCGTAATCAATGGCAATAGCCGGTGTATTCGAACCCTTTTTCATCGGATACGCCACCGACAGGCCGGCGCTCAGACCGTTGTCGAGGGTAGATTCGACGGTATTCGGATCAAATTCATTCTTGTAGGCCATCCGCAGGGCGAAATTCTTATTCAACGTGAATTCCAAGCCCGCGCCGTACTGGTCGCGCGAAAACGCGTTTGAAATAAATGCACCCGACAGCGACAGGCGGCTGGTGCGGCCGATCAGCCAATCGTAGGAAGCGCCGATGTTCAACTGCGAAGGCAATTCATACGCTGCCGGACGCGAGCTGTAGGTCAGCAGGTAATCAAACGTCGGACTGGGCGAAGGCCGCTGACGCGACAAACCCTCTCCGCGGAAAACCATCTTCGAGCCGATGTTGCGCAAGGAAATACCAAATTTGAAATTATCCTGCTCGCCGGTGACGTATTGCACGCCGGCGTCCAGCGCCATGGCATTCGCCGACACATTGGAAACAGACTCCGTGATAAATTTGAAAGTAAAACCCACAGAAACCTTGTTTGCAAAAATATGGGAATAAGATACGCCCATATTGAAGAAACTGGGACTGAAGGTAGCGCCCGACCCTTCCGGGGTATCCTCCGTCGTCAGGTCAAAATCCCCCAGATCAAACGTAACCAGGCTGATCCCGAAGGCGCCGCTCTTGCCCACGCGCTGACCGAAGCCGAGCGCGTTGACATTGATATCGGATCCCTCCAGATAGCGGGTATTGGTAATCTGAAACTGGGTTTTATTGATACGGGCAAGGCCGGCCACGTTTAGATACATGGCGTCCGTGCCGCTGATGCTGGATACGTTCAGGCCGTGTAAGCCGGCCGAACGCGCCCAAGGGTTGATGAGCAGTTGTTTGGCGCCTTCCTCCCCCTGCCGATCAGGGTTCCCGGCCCATGATGCGGCAGCCGGTAAAAGCAGCAGCGCGCCGAGCAGAATATGGTATAGTTTATTCATGACGATAAAAATGGTTGAGTGATTATGGATTGCGGACGAATCCGCAATCCATAATCTATAATCCGAAATTGATTAGTTCAGTCCTGACGGGTCAAACTGCCTGCCTATTCCAAACCATTTGACCGTTCGCTCACCCATGCCGGGCGCCTGTATCTGAATCAGGTACACGCCGCTTGCCACGGGCACGCCTTTGCTGTTGCGCATATCCCACTCGAGGTCGGGCGTGATCTGGCGGTAGGGCGCGTATTCTTCATTGCGCTGGTACTGGCGGATAAACTTGCCGTCGAGCGAGTAGATCGTCACGGAACACTTAGCCGGCAGGTTGGTGATCTTCACCAGGTTGGAGAACTGCGAGGTCTCATACTGCGAATAGCCGTAGTACGGATTCGGTACCACCTTGACGGAATCGAGCGCGTTATTCACTAAATCGCCGGTCAGTTCCAGCGGTTCGCGCCCGTTGATCTTGATCAGGTACTTCGGATGGGCGGTGAAGGCGCCGGCAGCGTCTTTGTTGTACCAGGTTTGGTACGGATTGTCCACGCGCAATTTGACTACTACGTCATTCGGCACCAAGCCTTCGCGCAGCGACTTCATCTGGAAGGGCGGGAGGCATTGCACCATCCCGCACCAGGCGAGTTTCCGCATTTCGAGGATCTTACTGCCCTGTTGCTGAGCCGCCGGCCAGTTCTCCGGCGTAAAGCGGCGGTGAATTTCGGCGCATCCGTCGTAGGGAGAATTGGACACATAAATAAAGTGCTGTCCACCCATCACAAAATCGTAGTACGCCACCGGATTGTCGCCGCGGAAGAACTGATCCGTGGGGTTCCAGAGCATATCGCGACCCGTGTAGCGGGTATCGAGGCTGGAACTGTAGCAGGAGTTTTCTCCGAAGAAAATATTCAGGCGCTGACCCGTTTCCACGTCAATGGCATATCCCGGGAACCAGCCCATACCGCGCAGGGTATCGCCGGTCGCAGTGGTGGAGCCATCGTACTCGGGCAGGCCGTCACCGTTAGCGTCTGTTTTGCCGACGGCGGGCGACCAGCGGGTGTCGAACATCTGGCGAAGGCGGTTCGGCGCGGGGCTTTGCGTAGTGAGTGTCGGATCTTTCAGCGTGTATTCCGGCGCGGTGTAGAAGCCGGAAGCCATTTCGATGACCGCGCAGCGGCTCCACTTGCTGGTATCGCTGGTAAGCACGATGTCCACATTCGGCAGCGCATTGAGTTTGCGGTAGCGGTTGTTCGGATCTACGAAGTTCGTAAGGCCACCCACCACCGACTGGTTGAGCGCGGTGCCAAAGTTTTTCGTCGTCCAAGCCGGCGTAAGGATCTGGTTGGCATCTTCAGCGATACGCCAATCGGCCAATACATACGGTACGAACCAGCCTTCGCCGAGGGTGCTCAGGCCTTGGAAGGGATCGAGGGGCGCATCCTCTTCCAGCGGGCGTGTTTTCACATAGTGGAACAGCCCGAACTCCTGATCGCCGAAGCCGAACAACCATTGCTGGTTGGGGTCTTTGTATTCCAGTTCCGCGCCGATTGCGCCGTTGGCTGTTCCTGGGGAGGCAAACAAATCCGGGCGGTTGACGGGCAGACTGGGCGTGAAATTTCCTGTTTCTGCCGTTTGCTGCACCGTAATGGAGAAGCCGTATTCGAGGAGCAGTTGTTCGTTTAACTCGGCTATCGACGTTTCGGAGGCAATCACATTACCGCCGGGCAGTTGGCGCAGTTCCCAGCGCGCATCCGCGTCAATCTTGTTATCGGTGTTGTTGCCGTCCACAATAGTGAGTTCATACTCGCCGTCTTTCACTTCGAATGGATTGAAGATGGTCACGCCGATGGGGCCGCGGCCGGGGCGGTACGTCAGCGTGCTGTCGAATCCCGGTTTCAGCGCGGCATCACGGGATTCCGGCGTCAAATCGAGGAAGTTGCCGCCGGCGCCCAAACCTTGCAGTCGGGTAACTTCCACCCCGTCGCCGTAAGCAGATTGCAGTACCTGATCCACGATCGGCCGCGGAACGACCGTATATATCTGAATATTCTGGCGACCCACCAAGTAGGGGCGCTGCTGGCCGTCCACCGGACGCAGGAGCGGATCGAACGTGAAGTAATTATTATAGGCGTAAGCGATCACCGAGAAATAATATTTCCTGTGGTTGATCAGCCTTTTGTCGTTACCTACGGCAAATTTATCATCTTTAATACTAAAGGTACGGCGAATACCGGAGTCCTTGCCTTCCACCTGCAATTCCGGATAGTAAATAACCTCATTGGTATTCGGATCACGGGTTTCGATCCAGTTATAAACTTTTTGAACGCCGTTTTTAACGTCCACTTCCGACACCAGGCGGGCTTTGCCCGGATCGTCATAATCGCCAGCCGAGACGTTCGGATTGATCAGTTGATAAATCCGATAGCCTTCGAAGCGGTAGTTCGCCAGTGCCTGGCTATCCGGATCGGTGGACAGCTTGAATTTTTCCGGCGCGAGGAAGTCGGACTCCTGGTAATTTTCCCGGAAGTTATTCGACAGGGAGTCGTTGGAGAGCACTGCCACAATTTCCTGGTGGAGTTCTACCCAGTTGACCGTCGGGGCGGACGGGCCGTCCAGCAGGTCGAAGCAGTTATCGAACAGGCCTTGCGCGAGGCGGTCGGCGCGGAACAGTTGTTCCAGATCGGGGCAGGGATAGTCAATATCCGGCACCCAGGGAATCCCGATGATGAGCTCGTTGACGGCGCCGGGTTTCAGGGTAAAGGGGCCGGAAGCCTGCAGGGTACGGCGGTCGCCGAACGTCAGGTTTGCGGTACACATAGACCATCCGGCAGGGTCATTCGGCGGATCCGGCAGCGCGAAGCGGGTCGGAACCGCATTCGGATTGCTTGGCGCATAGCCGTTACCGCCGATCGACACCGGTGTGCCATCGCGCCAAGTACCCGTGATGTAGCGGTAGTACTCGATATCTGCGGAGGGGTCGTGCGTAGCAGTAGGGTGTACGCCGACGCTGCCGTTGTTGTAGTACATGAACGAGGACATCCCCAGCTCGTTGCCGAACGTATCGAGTGGACCGCGGAAATAATCCACACCCAGCATCGGAATTTGTTCGCAATACGTAGGTACGTCGCCGCAGGCGCAACCCGGTTGGCCGTCCTGGTTATCCTGGTTGTAGATATACATCAGGGCGCGCTCGACATCGCAACCCACAAAGTCATCCTGGTAGCAGCCGAGGTCGGCGTCCACCCACATCGCGAAGAACGTAGAATCAATACGTTCTACGGCACGGTTGATGAGTTTGTAGCGCTGGAAGGTCATGTCGTTCAACTCGTCGTTGGTGACATAGCCGAAGGCCTGCACCTGTACTTCCATTTGGATCGTATTGCCTTGCGTTACAGCATGCGCCTGACCGCCGCCGTGGTCGTTGTAGATCCAGAAGATCATTTCATCCGGATAGCGGTCGAGCGGGCAGCGGCGAATTTCGATGGAAGGATAGTCGCCATCCAGCGGATCATAGATTCCGTCTTCTTTTACATCGTAGAAGCCGGCAAGCGCCTGGGTCGTGAAGGGCAGGTCGAAGCCCCACACATCCACGAAATACTGGTTGCCGCGGGCGGGCCATCCTTTTACGCCGCGCGGGACGACATCCGGGCTGAGATTGCCGGCGGCCAGGTTGCGCAGGTGTTGGCGGATTTCATCGCCGGTGACGCGGAAGTGGCGGTCCCAGTTTTTGCAGGTAAACTCTTCCGTGACGCCGGATTCCGAGATCGGGCCGGGCCAGAAATCGTTGGCGCCCCCTTGGCGATAATCCTGGCAGGCCAGTTTAAGGTTGCCCGCGGGGTCAATACCACCGATCCAGACTGAGCCGGCGAAAATGGAAGACACTTCGCGTTGGCCCGTGCTGGGATCTACTTTCGGCACGATATAGCGACCGTCTGTAAAGTCCCACCAACAGTCGCCGCCGCCCAACAAGCGCGCACGGACGTTATTGATCGCCTGGTCAATTTGCGAAGTAGAGGCGGCGCAGATATTGCGGTACTGCGCCCTGTTATTTTGAGCGGCGCCGGATTTTACGCGGTTCGTGGGGATATGCGCCGAGGCGCTCCAGGCCACCATTACCGCGACAAATACCAGCCATAATTTTAATACACGCATGGTGAATATAATGTTTAAATAGTTTGGATCAGAATTCAAACAAGGCGCCAACGTACAGGCGACGCGGCAGGGTGAAGTTACCCGGGTTGAGCATCACCCAGGAATAAGACGCCAGGTAGGATGCCGGGTTCCGGCCCTGATCTACGACGCCCTGAATGACGCTTTGGCCTTCCGCAGTGGCCAGGTAGCCGTCATCGGTCGGCGATCCGCTGTAGGGATACACGTTGATGACGTTTCTGCGGTTCAGGATATTTGCAACACGGAAATACACGTTCAGGTTCAGCGGCCGGCGACCGGGCGCGCCGAGCGCGAAGGATTTGTCGAGGCGCAGGTCAATGTTGAAACGCCAGGGCAGGCGGTTGCCGTTGATAGCCCCGATGGTGCCTTCGCCGCCGAAGCGGGTAGGACGCAGTTTGGCGGTATAGGGACGACCCGATACGGCCAAGAACTGCATATTCGCGCCGAAGTTGGCAAGAATATCTACGCCGCCGATGCGCGGGCCGTTGTAGCGGTCGCCGGAATCGAAGCGATAATCGAAAATACCCTGGATGTTGTGGCGCTCATCGAAATCGAGCGGATACAGCGTGCGGAGGTTACCGCGCGTGGTCAGACCGCGCTGGGAAATGGCGTTCGAGCCGGTACCGTCTGCGAACTGCAGGGTATAAGCCAGGCGGAGTTCGGCATTTTGCACGCGGCGCAGGTCGTATTGTACCGTAAAGCCTTTGGTCGTACCGAAGTCAATGTTTCCGAAGGTATTATAGCGACCGATCGTGGGTACGAAGAGGATGGTGCGCGACTGGATCATATCGCGCATCTCGCGATAGTATGCGGAGAACTTGAGCGCGGAGTTTTGGTTGAGCCGCTGTTGAAAGCCTACTTCGTAATCCACCACGCGTTCCGGCAACAGGTTTGCGTTATTTTCCGGCGTGCGATTGGGCACATAGAAATACAGGTAATTCAGCGGCGTCATCTGCCAGTTGCTCGGCGGGCGCTGCACGAGCACGTCATAGTGCGCGAAGAAGTTCGCGTCCTCGGAGATCGGGAATGAAAAGGCCAGACGCGGCAGGAAGTTTACCTGCGGCGTATAGTCTTCGAAGGCCGAGTTGGGGTTGAAGCGCGCATCGAAGATATCATCGCCGCTGATAGTATCCAGGAGGAGCGGCGCGACTACGCCGCCGCCGAAGATCACATTGCCGTCGTTCGCCTGGCGGCCGTCGGGGAAATACCAGGTATCGCCGTTGCGGTACGCCTTTGTGGACTGGTCGTTTTCGCCCACGACATACACCTTGAAGTCGTCGCCGATATTCGCCGGTTTCGCGCCGGCGCCGGGCACCGTCCGGTGGTACTGATCCGCCGACATGACTTCGTACAGCGAATACTGATCGCGCATGACCTTCGTATTCAGGTCGAAGCGCTCTACGCGAAGACCCAAGCTGAAGATCATTTTATTGAACGTGAACTTGTCCTTGATGTACGCACCCTGGTACAGCGGACGCAGGGGCGCCACCGGGAAGCTGCGGTAACCGTTCTCGTCACGCTGGGTGAAGAAGTCGTTGAAGGTAATATTATCGGTCGTCAGATTGCCGAGGTAATCATAACCGTAGTATCCGATCAGGTTGCGCTCCGTGAGTTCACGCGGAGAGAACATAGACAGGCTGAGTTGATCCGGGCGGAGGCCGTGTATATTAACGTATTCGTTGATGGGTAAGCCGAGTGCGTTGCGCACTTCCTTGTAGAATTTGCCTTCCGGCAGATCCACCGTTGCCACCGCGAAGCCCTGGAGTGAGTCGCCGATCAGCGGCGACCAGGTGGGGTCATAGTATTTTTCCGTAGGCTGGTTGTAATCAATCCCGTTGAAGTGCTGGTTGGCGAGCTGCGAGCCCAGCAGCCAGAGGCCGAAGGGCGACACGCCGTAGCTGCGCTCGTTGCGCTGTTCGTTCATGATACCCAGTTGGATACTGTGCACACCCGTGCGGCCGAGTTTGACATCGAAGTTCGTGGAGGCCATGAACGTGATAATGTCCGACTGGCTTTTATTAAAGGTGTTATAGACCAAGCCGGCATTGGAGTGCATATCTGCCCACAGGTTGTCATATACGCTGAGGAGGCGGCCGTTTTGGGCGGCGTAGGTAAAGAAGAATTCGTCGTTGGCGTACTGGTTGTACTGCAACAGTTGCGGGTTGGTGACAATTCGTTGACCGCTTTGGTTGATGTAGCCGGCTTCAAAGCTGCGGAATGCTTCCTGGTTGTCAATCTGTTCGATCAGACCGCGGTCGCTGGGACCGCCAAACGGCACGAAATCGAAGTTGAAGCGACCCATGTAGCCGTAGTCGAACAACCGATCGCCGTGGCGCGGGTCGTAAGACCGACCCAGGCTGCGGTCGAAACCGAACTGGATGGTATAGCTTGCGTTGGAGATGCTCACGCGTTTTGCGGAAGCGGCGTCCTGCGCGCCGTCCGAGTTGCCGAGGCGGTGGCGGAGGCGGAACAGGCCGCGGTATTGCTGGTTGTACTGGGTCGGGTTGTCGTTGTTATTCAGCAAGCGCCAGCCACCCGGCGTAAATTGGTTGCGGACATCCTTCAGCGTGCCCGTGACACTCAGATCAATATTATCGGTGGCGCGGAAGTCCAGTTTGGCGGTAACGTCCACATCCCGGCGGCCTTCATTCGGCCGGTAGTTGAGGGCATCCACGCTTTCGCCGGTGAATGTTTCGGCCGTCGGCACGATGTTGCCCGAGATAGGCGTCAGCGGGAGCGCCTGGACTCTACCCAACACGTTCGTATTGGTGATGACCTCCGGATTGGCGATCGTACCGTCTGCGTTGTATTGCAGGGGCGTGCCATCGGTGATTTCCTGCCAGTTCGCGATCGTGCCGTCCGTATTATATTTAAGCGGTGTGCCTTTGGCGACGAACACCGAGCTAGCCGGCGGCCCGTCGTCGCGTTGGCGGAGGTATTGGCCGGAGAGGCGGAAGCCGAGCACGGTTTGTTTTGCGCCGTTTGCTTTGGTTCGGCGAATTAGCGGACCGGAGACGTTGGCGGTTCCGAGCAGCCATCCGTACGGATCCAGACCGTTGGAGTTTTCGATTTCCACGGCGCCGTGGTATTCGCTGGCTGGGCCTTTTGTAATCACCGAGATCACACCGCCCGTTACGTCGCCGTATTCGGCGCCCAGACCGCCGGTTACCACCTGCAGCTGTTCGATATCCTGTACCGGCGGCGTTGCGCCGGCCACGCGGATACCGTCAATGTAGTAGTTGGTGGCATTGGAGCGGGAGCCGCGGATATTGACCGCGCCGCCGTCAATGGAAGAAGTGCCGGCGGTGGTGGCCACGATGGCGTTCACGCTACGAGTCGGCAGGTTTTTGATCTGATCCGAGGTGAGCGTTTGGCCGGTAGCCGTTTCGTCCTGCTTAATAAGCGGCACTTTAAAGGTTTTGATCACCACTTCCGTGAGCACGGTGTTCGACATCGTCCCGTCCAGAAAGTTGATCTGACCGTTGAGCACCTTCACGCCGGAGTTCCGAAGGGTGGAGAATCCCGTGTAGGAGAATTCCACATCGTAAGTACCCGGGTCGAGGTTCAGGCGATAGTTGCCTTCGAAATCCGTAATGGCGCCGCGCACCACGTCGGTTCCCTTCAGCACCTTCACTGTAGCACCGATGAGTCCTTCGCCGGAATCATCGGAAATCTTACCTTGCAGCACGGTGGACTGCGCGATGACGGCGCCGGTTCCGAGTAGCAGGGCAATGGTTAAGAGTAAAGAACGTACCATAGAATTCAGCAATTAATTTGCAACGTACACAAATGAGCAGACAGAGATTTTACGAATATTTGATGAATGCCTTTTTTAGGCGGTGCAATGATAGTAAAAATGCAGCTAGTGATTTAATACTTTTGCCATAATATCAAAATAAAGCAAAATTTTTACCCATTTTCGGGGGTTTCTGACTTGTTAAGTGATCGCTGCGGCAATTTTTCTTAATAAAATTTCCGCAAGCAGTTTCTTGGACTCCACCGTCCAGCCGGCAATATGGGGACTTAAAACAACCTGATCCAGTGCAAACAGCCGGTGGTACAAGGCGATTTCCGCCTGGCTGTACGTTTCCGGTTTTTCATTTTCAAAAACGTCGAGGCAGGCGCCGCCGCACTGCCCTGTCTCCAGCGCGTCTGCCAGGGCGTAGGTATCCACACATTGTCCGCGCGCCGTGTTGATTAAAATAAATCCAGGCTTGCATCCGGCGATAAATTCCCGGTTTACGTAATGCCGGGTTTCTTCGGTCAGGGGCAGATGCAGGCTGATGATATCTGCCTGTCGGCGGATATCCTCCGGCGTACATGCTTCTATCCAGGGCATTTCCTTTGAAAAACCCTGTTTGTACCGGTCGTGCGCCAGTACGCGCATCTCGAACCCGGCCAGTTTGCGGGCCAGTTGGCTGCCCGTATAGCCGAACCCGACGATGCCGATCGTTTGGCCGCGGAGTTCGATTCCCCGGTTGGCTTCCCGCCGCCACTCCAGCCGGCGCAGTTCGCGGTCGGCGCGCAGGAGATTATTCGACAGCGCCAACAGCATGCCCAGCGCGTGCTCGGCTACGGCGTTGTTGTTGCCTTCCGGGCTGCTCAGCACGGCCACGTTTTTTTTCGCCGCATATACGCGATCTACAATTTCCATACCCGAGCCCATCCGACCGACAAATTCGAGATGGACGGCCGCATCCAGCAAATTCCGATCCACCAGAATTTTACTGTTGATAATCAGGCCGTGGTAGGCGCCGATGCGCATGCGCACTTCCGCCAGGGTAATATCCGGCTCAAAATCGCAAGCGTACCCCATGCGCTCCAATCCTGCTGTCAAGGCCGGATGGCAATCATCCGTGATAAGCACTCTTTTCATGCTAACTGAAATCAAAGATAGACACCTTATATAATATAGCGCAGCCCCATTGAGCGAAAGCCCGTGCCGGGTGTGTGAAACAATCGAATGAATGTGCGAACGGGTTGTTAGGCAGGCGGACGGTTATCCGCCGAAAGCAGAAATGCGGCGTTTTTTTCCATTCCGCCATTTGGTGCGCGCATATTTACGAGCATGTTTGAAATTTTTACGGAACTTTGCACCGCGCACCTTTGCATTCCAAAGCAAAGGTATTCTGATCCCGATATGAAAAAGATATTTTTTTTGATTTTCCTCGCCGCTTTTTTTGCTTTTTGCCAAAAAACGGAAAAAAAGCCCGTGCAAACCTTGCAACTCTACGCGCGTTACCTCGCGCCAGAAGCACAAATTCGGGTGGAAGCCGCCCTGGAAACGCGCGAAGGCAGCGCAGCGCCCAAAAAAACAGCGATACCGGGCGGAATTCGATACAACGACTATCCGCTGACGGAGATCAACGCACCCGGGCCGCTCTACCTGTTCCAGCGGGCTTGGGAATACACACCGGATCATGTATTCAGTTGGCGTACGCCGGAGGGGCAAACCCGGAAATTCGAGGCTCGCGTGCCGGCATTTGACAGCCTGCAGTTCGACCAAGCGGTGCTGCGGCGCGATGCGCCCGCCCGTTTTGCCTGGCGAGGCGAACCGCTCAGTCGGGGCGAAGCGCTTACCTTTATCTGGGAAAAAATAGACGGCGGCAAAACGGCAAAAATGGAGATCGTCAGCGTAGGCCCCGAGCCGGCAGTGGAATTTCCCGCCGCAAAAATTGCCGAACTCGAAGCCGGCCGCTGGGCACTCTACGTGATCCGGCGACAACTGCTGAAATCAGAGGCGGACGGCCTGCCGGTTTCGGCCATTTTTGAGTATTACAGCCAGGCAGATACCATTCAAGTGCAATAACTCCCGCTTCAAAAACGGGTGAATTGGTTATTTTTTAAACAAAAAATTAAATTTTTAATTTGTAACCGATTAACCCAAACCCCGAAAGGGTGACATTATTCTAGCTCGAAAAAACCGGATTGGGCATCGCTGCCGAAGACCGATTTTCAAAAGCCGACAACGCCGGCCGTCAGAAAATTCGTCGCAATATGCCGCTTGAAGCCGGCGTTTTATGCCCGTCAAGTGAACGTAAAACAAATTTTAGGCTATTATTAACTATTAAATTGCCCCGGACGCTTCCAAGGATATTAAATTTGCACGGTTCAATTATTAAAATTCTATGAAAAAAATCCTGTTTATTCTCCTTTTTCTACCGCTCGCGGCTTTCGCCTTTCAGCAGCCTAAAGCAGCCGGTGCAAAAGGTACCGTCACGCTGATCTGCAATATTGTGGACGCGCCGCCGGGCGCCGACAGCCTCCGCCTCTACAAAATGCAGGGCATGGGCGGCAGCGTGGCGGCGGCCGTTGCCGCTACGGAAGGGAAATTTGTTTTCAAAATGCCCGCCGGCCCGGCCAAACTCTATGGCATCGGTTTCAGCGAAGCGGCAATCGCGAAGATTATCCTCGGCGAAGAATCCGAAATCACCGTCTGGGCAAACGCCAATTACCTCGACAAAGCGCGTACGATGAATTCGCCGGCCAACAAAGGCTTGGAAAACCTGCAACGCGCATTTGAAACTTTCGCCGAGGAAGAAGAGACGCTCTTCGTAGAGTACCGCCAGACGTTCAACAACGCGCCCAACCGCGCAGAGGTCGTAAAAAAAGCCCAAGCGCTGGGAAAACGCAAAACGCAACTCCTTGACTCCCTGAAAACTGCCAACCCCATCCTCTACAGCATCGCCTCGCTCCGCATCCACCCGGATTATCAGGCGGAAAATAAGCCCAGCTTGGATGAAATCGCCTTTACCGGCCAGTCTTTTTTCAAATACGCCGATTTTACCGATAAAAATATGAACGAACTGCAGGACGTGTACGACGCGTTCAGCCAGTTCGCAGAACGCCTGCTGAAATACGGCGCCCGCGAGGATATGGTCAAGCAAATCATCCGCGAACAACTCGCCAAAATCCCCGAAAATTCCGGCGCCTACCGCCTCGCACTGGGCGGCATCGTCAACGGCGTGAAAACAAACGGCCCACTCTATGTCGAGTTCGGCCGGGAATACATCAAACGCTACCGCGACAACAGCCTGGGCGAAATCAGCCGCCTCGAATACGAACTCAAAAAGAACAGCGTATTCACCACCGGCATGGAAGCGCCGGATCTCGCCGGCCCCACGCCCGAGGGCGGCACGTTCTCGCTCGCCCAACTCCGCGGCAAATACGTCCTCATTGATTTCTGGGCCTCCTGGTGCGGCCCCTGCCGCCGCGAGAACCCCAACGTCAAGGCTAACTACGACAAATACAACAAAAAAGGCTTCGAAATCCTCGGCGTAAGCCTCGACCGCGAGTCGGGCGCCTGGGTCAAAGCCATCGAAGCGGACGGCCTCAACTGGAAGCATATCTCCGACCTCAAGGGCTGGCAAAGCGAACACGCCAAACTCTACTCCGTCAGCTCTATCCCCGCAACGGTCCTGCTCGACAAAGAAGGGAAAATTATCGCGCGGAATCTGCGCGGCCCAGCGCTGGAGGAAAAACTCCGGGAAATTTTTGGAGAGTAAAATAATGAATTGGCGCCCAATTTTGTGGAAATCACAAAATTGGGCGCCAATTCATTCTATTTTACGGCGGCGCTAGCCGCCTTTTTTTTGCCCTGGCAAAACCTACCTTCATATCTGTTTCCAAATACCCAGGTTGAACCCCGTCGTATGTAATTTGCCCGGTTTCGGTCCAATTCCCCGACCGAAGGCATGGCGCAGGGCGGGTTCGACAAATACAATCGTTTCGGACGACAACGGGTATTCTATTCGCAAGCCCAGATCCAGCGTGCCGTAAGCGTTATCGCGCAGGCGACCGCCTTGAAGCAAGCCTTGGGCTTCCGGGCGCAGCTGCGCCTGCTGATCCGGGTCAATCACCGGCAGGCCGCTAGGCGGCTGTCCGGTAAAAATCAGGGTTTCATATTCGTATGATTTTTGCAGCGCCAAATGAGCCGCCCCGCCCGCGACGGCGTGGATTTCCCATTTGCCGGAACGCCAGGCCAGGCGGGTAGTCCGGACAGGGATACTCAGCAAATCGGCCGACACGGTGCGCAGGTTGGCGCCGTAATAGACATTGGGAACGTTCCCATCGAAGAGGGTCACCGACCTGGCCGGCTCGTACTGCCGGCGCGCGTACTGCAAGCCGGTCTCCAATCCCCATTTTTTCCGGCGGTAGCCGGCGACGAAACCGGCGCTGAAACCGGCTGACGTGTGTCGATGATCGCCCGCGACCGACCGGTTCCACTCCGCGGTAGCCAGCCCGCCCACATAGAAGCCTTTGCGCACCACGGCGGGCTGGGCAGGCGATGGGAAGAAGGGCCGGGCGGGCAGCGTCGGTGCGACCGACCCGGAGAGCGCCGACGCTTCGACGGGCAAACACGGAATTGCGATCGGTTTTTCGTTCACCGCACGGAGATCTGCGACCGGCGCTTGCTCGCGCGCGGCTTCGAGCCGTTTGTACATCTGATCCGGCGCTTGCGGCGCCTCCGACGACCCGGCGAGTGCAGTCGCGGCCGTGCTGAATCCGGCCGATGCGAGCCGGATGTGCCTTCCGCGGTCAGCCCTTGTTTTTTTCGTCAGCGCGGGCGCGGATTGTGCGGATTGCGCGGGCACGGCGGCCACCGGTTCCGGCAGCGGGCTAATCGGGCGAGCGGATCGGGCGGGTTGATCGCCCGGGAATCCGGATAAATACGCTAGAAGTAGAAAGAGCAGCGCGGCTTCTGCTATTTTGATCCACAAAACGCCCCGTCTGCGCCGTTCCCGGACGAGTCGGCGCTCCAGCGCCGCCCAGTCGGCCGGATCGAAGGCCGCCTCCAGGTTTTGCAGGCGGCGGGCGGCGGCGTCCACGTCCGGCGGCGCCGCAGGTTGGCGCGCGTCCAGTTTTTGGGCGAGCGCGTCCCAGCTTTGCGCGTCGTAGGGCGCTTTCAGGGCATCCAGGCCTTCTTTTATTATTTTATCGAATTGCGAATCTTCCATAGCGTTTAACGATCAGTTTCATCCGGCGATAGTTCGTCGGGGTCAAATTCCATCCGGCGCAGGGCAAAAAACGCCCGGAGTTTGATCCGGGCTTTCACCAGGTTGCTGCGGGAGGTACTTTCGGTAATTTCCAGCGCCTCGGCAATTTCCTTGTGCGAGTAGCCTTCCACGGCATACAAGTTAAAGACAGCGCGGTAGGCGGGCGACAGTTCCTGCACGGCCGCGAGAATTTCCTTTTCCGTCAGGTTGCTCAGGGCGTCCGGATCGCCGGCGCAGACTTCGCGTGCCTGCTCCAGATCGTCCGTCCTGCGCCGCATATTTTTCCGGAAATAATCAATGCAGGTATTCACCATGATCGTCCGAATCCAGGCCTCCAGTGGAGCGCCCGGTTTGTACCGACCGATGTGTTGGAACACTTTAATAAATCCTTCGTGCAGCAAATCGAGCGCTTCGTCTTTTGATCCGGCGTACCGCAGGCAAATACCCATCATCTTCCCGTAGCAAGCCTCATACAATTGCTGCTGCGCCCATCGTTCCTGCCGGACGAGCGCCGCGATCAATTGCTGTTCGCTGCCTTCCAAATGAATGGCAATATCCATGGTTGAGCCCGGTTCAAAATAATAAATATCCGGAGGCGACTATAAAGATATAACGCTGCCGGCGGGTTAAACGCTGCCTGTTTAGACGAAAAAAAATACGGGCGCGTTGCCCAGGCGCTAATTTATCCTTAAAAATTGATCCCTAATCCGCCAAACCCCGTAGGGGTGACATAATTCTAGTGACATGATTTTGTTTTAAAAATATTTTGTTTAAAATAAATTTGCGCTTTAAACACTTTTTGTTTTAAATTTGCAGTCTCTAATTTCAACAAAGTCACGACAAATAAATCTGGCAAGTCATGGGAAAAACGAAACTTTTCACCGAGCCGGAAAACAATTCAAACAGCGGTAATCCATTTTTTAAGCGCCCTCCCCGGCAAAATCATCCGATAAGCGGCCGTCGGCAGGGTCCGCAGGCCGACGAGATCCCGGTAGGCGTGCTACTCCTGCAAATCCAAATCCGCCTCCGGCGCTGGTGGATCGCGCTGCGTTTTCAGGCAGACCGGCTAACGCTGGGGTTGTTCCGCGGGCGCACGCTCGTCCGCGTGCTGACGGTCGCCGCAGGTTTGTACTGCGTGCTGGAAACAGACGTCTGGACGCCGGCAGAAACACAACCGGAAGAAGAAGCCTACGGCAAAAGCATCCTATCCGAACAAACGCTCGAAGGCGTCGGACTGAGCCATCCGGCGCCGCGCCCAAAACCAGCCCAAAAACCTAAAAAACGACCTGCCGCCGCGCCGCCACCCGCGCCAACGCCCGCCGCGCTGCCGATCGAAAAACCCGACGACCAAACGAGCGCCTACATCGCCCGATTCCGCAAAATCGCCCAAACCGAAATGGAAAAATACGGCGTGCCGGCCAGCATCAGCCTGGCGCAGGGGCTGATCGAAAGCAATGCCGGCGCCAGCAAATTGGCCCGAGCCAACAATAACCACTTCGGCATCAAATGCTTCCAAAGGAAGTGCCGGAGCGGCCACTGCACGAACCATTCGGACGACTCGCACAAGGATTTTTTCCGCAAATACCCCAACGCCTGGGAAAGCTGGCGCGCGCACAGCGTCATGATCTCCACTGGACGCTATGCCAAACTCAAAAAGCACGGTAGAAATTACAAAAAATGGGCGGTCGGACTGAAAGAAATCGGCTATGCCACGGATCAAAATTATGATAAAAAACTCATCGGCGTAATCGAGCGCTACGGCCTGCAGCGCTACGATCAGTAAAATGGACGCGCAGGGCGGTCATCGGTTCCGCGCCAGCCGCCACAACAACAACAGGCCGGCAATCAACCGCCAGCGACGCGGGACGTAAGCCACGCGCCGACGACGGTCAACGGCCCTTTTTATCCGCCGCGCCGCCTGCGCAGCAGAAATGACCCAAAACATATCCCGGCGGCCTTCCGTCATCGGGGTATCTATAAAACCCGGCCGGATTTCCGTGAAGTAAATCCCCGGCTTCCGCCGCGCCGCGCGCCATTGCAGCCCTTCGAGGTAAAGCGACATAAAGGCCTTGGAAGCGCTGTACGCGGGCGCCGTCGGATTCGGGAGCAGCGCGGCGACGGAAGAAATGCCCACAAAATGCCCGCTGCCGCGCGCGCTGAAATAGCGGTACGCCCAAGCGGCCGTTTCGGCAAATGCCGCAACGTTCAATTGCACGGTCTGCGCCTCCGGCGCCCAGTCCATCTGCTTGTTCGTCTGCCCAACGCCGGCGTTGTACACCACCAGGGAGGCGCCGCCCAGCGCATCGGCCAGCGACTCCACCACGCCGATCTGATCGGGCGCCGTGGCATCGTGTCGCTGCAAATGCAGCGTATCCGGATGCGCTTGCCGCAGGACATCCAGCAATTCGATGCGCCTGCCGGTGGCGCCCACGCGCCAGCCCGCCTCCAGATACTGCTGCGCCAGCGCGTAGCCGATGCCGGTGGTGGCGCCGATGATGATGATTGTTTTTTGATGCATTGTATCTGTTTTTGTAACTACTTAGCCGGTCGCGTCTGAGACAAAGAAGGATCCATTTTTTGCCAGACGAGGTGATTTTTTGCAGAGGGTGTATCACAAGTATTTCGCCGCCTCCGGCGGCGAAATAAAATAATGTTTGGTTGCTTTTTTTTATTTTTTCTAAAAAAATCAAAAAAAACAACCAAACAAAATATTTTTTTGCTTAGCGGGGCTTTCACGGACTTATGACACACCCTCAAAAAAAATGCGAAGCATGGCGGAAAATGGGACTTTTGGGGCCAGACAGCGAGCCGGCTAAGTAGTCACCTATTTTTTATACAAGCCGCAGCGCCTGCGCGATCTATTCTGTCTCCGAATGCCCTTCACTGCCGGGGCGATCGGGCGCCGCCGGGGCATTTTCCGACAAAGAATTGAACCAGTCGGTCAGTTGCTTGCGTTGGGCGGCGCTCAGGCGCGCAGCGCCGTGCGTCCAGGTGTAACTTTTAAGCGGCATTTCGCCTTTGGAAACAACTTCAGCCGATTCCTCCAGGATTTCGGCCTGATCCGCCGCACCGTAAGCGCCGTAACTCGAAAAATTGACATGTTCGCGACCCTCGCGCACGTGATTGGCCAGCCACCAGGATACCGGCGCGATCTGGCTGTACCACGGATAGCGGGTTTGGTTGGAATGGCAGTCGTAACAGGCGACGTCCAGGATCGCGGCAATCTCGGCAGGCGGCTGGGCGATCGCTTTGAAATCCTGAGCCGGATCAGAAGCCGGATTTTGGAAATCGGGGCGAATAAGTTGGATTCCGAGCAGGATAGCAGCCAGGATAGCCCAAAGATATTTTTTTACCATAACATAAAATTTGTGGCGGCTAAAAAAGCGCGCCGGCGATCGGAAAATTTCTAAGCAAATTTACCAAACCATTAAGAATTTCGCAATAAAATTCGTGAATCTATTCACAGCTGCGCTCCCCCCTTCATTTCAGATACTGCCAGGCGGTTTCATACCGGCCGTGTTGCGCGCAATACGCCATAAACGCCTCATAAAAAGCATTTTTTCCGATCGTGGCGCTGTCGCCGATCACCACCAGCAGCATGCGCGCGCGCGTCATGGCGACGTTCATGCGGCGATAGTCGCTCAAAAAGCCGATTTCGTGTTTGGGATTCGAGCGCACGAGGCTGATATAGACGACGTCCCGTTCCTGCCCCTGGAAGCCGTCAATGGTATTGATGGCGCCGACGGCGGATTGTTCGTCGGGGCGTTCCTCGGCCGGGGCGGTATTTTTTTTGAACAGCCGTCCCAGCACGGGATCGTCGAGGAGCAGGTTGTTGAAATAATTCACCTGCTCCCGGTAGGGCGATAAAATCCCGATAGACGGCGATTGGTCGGAGGGGAAATGCGCCAGCAGCTGCAGCAGGTGTTCGCGCGCCAGCAGCGCCTCTTCCGGGTTGTAGCGGCTCATTTGCCGGTTTGGAGTTTCGGCACTTTGCTCTTCGAACCCGCAACCGGCTGTATCAATAAAGACCACCGATTCCGTATCCAGCACTTGCATCAGCGGCAGGTAGAGGCGTCGGTCGGCCACCGAATGGTGTGCCTCCAGGGCCCCGCCGTAGAACCAGTCGTTTGAGAAGCCCATAATGGCCTGGTGCATGCGATATTGCACATTGAGCAGGTGCACCTGATCCGGGAAGCGCTCCAGGCAGTGTTCGATCAGCGTGCGCGACAATCCGCCGCGAGCCGCGTCGAGGCTTTTGACCGTCGGCGGCAGTTGGAAGGGGTCGCCGGCGAGTACCACCCGGCTGCATTTGGACATCGGAATCCAGCAGGCCGGTTCCAGCGCCTGGGCGGCCTCGTCAATGACGCAGGTGCGGAAGCGGTAGGGTTCCAATACCGGATTGGCGGCGCCGACCAGCGTGCAGGTGATTGCCTGGGCGCCGGTGATAATTTGATCAATGATCCGGTTTTCGAGCGTATTGGCCCAGGCTTCCAGTTCGCGGGCCTGTTGTTTCAGATGTTCGCGTTCGCGGCGTTCTTCGTAGCCGAAGTTGCGTTTGTGTTGGCGCGCCTGGCGGCGGTATTCGGCGGCCTGGAGTTTTACCTTTTTGAGATTTTTGCTTTCCGGATGGCGGGCAAGTTGCGCCTCCAGGGTATGGCGGAGCACCGCATCATCCACCCGGCTGATATTGCCGATGCGCACCACCTGCAGGCCTTGCGCGGCCAGCCGTTCGGTGAGCAAATCTGCGGCTGTATTGCTCGGCGCCGTCACCAGCACCGTACTTTCGCGTTCGCACAAGCGCTGAATAGCCGCCACGAGTGTCGTGGTTTTGCCGGTGCCCGGCGGGCCGTGCACCACGGCGACGTCGAGGGCGGAGAGGATGTGCCGGACCGCCTCTTTTTGGGCCTCGTTGAGGTCAGAATCGGCCTGTTGCGTTTTGGGGATAAACGTTCGGGGCATGGCGGCCTCGGGCGTCAGTCCTTCCGTGTAGCGTTCATGCCAGGCCCAGAGTTCCTCGCGGGTAGGCGCTGCCGGGCCCAGGGCGGCGGAATCGAGGAAACGTGGCGCTTTTTTGCCGACCAGGATATCGCGGAGTTCGGCCAGTCGGTCGGCCCGGGCGTGAAGCACCTTGAGCAGGGCGCGTTCCATTTCGACGTAGCTCCGGTCGTCGAACAGCATATCCACACCCAGTTGGCCAGAATCCAGCCAATCCGGCACATCGCGGCTGTTGAGAATAATTTTCATTTTATTCCGCTCCACGTAATTGATTACGCCCTGTTTGTCCGCCTGCTTGACGTGCGGCGTCAGGGTGAAGAGGCTGACCGTTTGTCCGGCGCGCAGTTGGTGCGGCTCGTTGAGTCGGGTGGTGCGTTCGACCACCACGAACGCTTTTTCGCCCAGCGCGAAGCCCGTTTGCAGTACCTGGAGCGGATACCAAGTGTAGCCGTCCGCCACGCGATCGGGCAGGGGACGTTCGCGCACCGATTTCAGGAAAGCGCGCTGATCTGCTTCGCGTTCCTGGCGCAGGAGATCGAACAATTGGGCGTAGTGCGGGTGGGGGGGGACTGGCATAAACCCTGCAAAGATACTTTAGAATCGTTAGCGGCGTTATCTTTGTACCAAATTCCAGGAATACAAAACAAATAATATGGCTGGTCGCGTCTGAGACAGAAAAGGATCCATTTTTTGCAGGGGGGGAGTAAGTCCATTGACGACCCTTTAAACAAAAAAATATTTTGTTTGGGTGCCTGTTTTTTGATTTTTTTAGAAAAAATCAAAAAACAGGCACCCAAACATCATTGTATTGCGCCGCCGGAGGCGGCGAAATACTTTTTACAAAACCCCTCAAAAAAAATTGCGAAGTATGGCGGAAAATGGGACTTTTTGGGCCAGACAGCGCGCCGTCTAAGTAGTTACATAATATCAAAAAAGGCAGCCCGAGGCTCAATCCGCCGTTTCCAAGTCCAGGATAGTCCCAGGCGCCGCCACGCAGCAACCTGTTTATGCACACGCTCCTCCGCGCCTTGCAGCGCCGTCTCGAAGGCGAGTTACACTTCGACGCGCTCCACCGCCATATTTACGCCACGGACGCCTCGATTTTCCGGGAAATGCCGCTGGCCGTCGCGTTCCCCAAACACAAAGCGGACCTCCGCGCGCTCGTGCAGTTCGCCGCCGAACACGGCCTGTCCCTCATCCCGCGCGCAGCCGGCACCTCGTTGGCAGGGCAGTGCGTCGGATCCGGCATCGTGGTGGATGTGTCGAAATACATGAACAAAATCTTGGAAATCAATCCGGAAGCACGGCAGGTGCGCCTCCAACCGGGCGTGATCCGCGACGAACTGAACCTGGCGCTCCAACCCTACGGCCTGTTTTTCGGCCCCAGCACCTCCACCGCCAACCGCTGCATGCTGGGCGGTATGGTGGGCAATAATTCCTGCGGCGTGACGTCGATCGTCTATGGCGCCACGCGCGACCATGTGCTGGAACTGGAAGTTTTACTCAGCGATGGCGCCGAGGCGCGGTTTAAACCGCTTTCAACAGCTGAATTTGTAAAAAAACAACGGGGCGATACGCTCGAAGCACAACTGTATCGCCAGATACACGCCATTCTGTCCGATCCGGACAACCAGGCCGAAATCCGCCGCGAATTTCCCAAGCCGGCCATCCAACGCCGCAATACGGGCTACGCAATAGACCTCCTGCTCCAATCTGAACCCTTCGCGCCCGGCGGCTCGAATTTTAATTTCTGCAACCTGCTCGCCGGCTCGGAAGGCACGCTCGCGTTTACCACGGAAATCACCCTGAACGTCAGTCCCCTGCCCGATCCGCACGACGTGGTAGTTTGTCCGCATTTCAACGACATGGCGGAATGCCTCGACGCCGTGCTTGTCGCCATGGAACACCAGCCCAGCGCCTGCGAACTCATGGACAAACTGATTCTCGATTGCACGAAAGCAAACCTGGAACAGTCGAAAAACCGCTTTTTCATCGAAGGCGACCCGGCAGCCGTGCTCATGATCGAGTTTCGCGGCAAAACGCCGGAAGAAGCCCGCGCAAAAGCGGATGCCCTGATTCAACATCTCAAAAACCGCGGCTACGGTTACGCCTACCCCATCACGCCCGGACCCAAATCTAAACGCGTGTGGGAACTCCGCAACGCCGGCCTAGGGGTGCTCTCCAATATGGCCGGCGCCGCCAAAGGCGTGCCCTGCATCGAGGACACCGCCGTGGAATTGGCCGATCTGCCCGCCTACATCCGTGATTTTGAAAAAATGATGGCCGGTTTTGATCAAAAATCGGTGTACTACGCCCACGCCGGCGCCGGCGAATTGCACTTGCGCCCAATCCTGAACCTTAAAACAGCGCGCGACCAGCAGCGCTTGCGCGAAATTGCAGAGGCCTCTGCCCGACTGGTAAAACGCTACGGCGGATCGCTCAGCGGCGAACACGGCGACGGCCGCGTGCGGGCCGAGTTTATCCCGCTCATGATCGGCGAACAGAACTACGACCTGCTCCGCCAAATCAAACAAACCTGGGATCCAAAAGGGATTTTTAACCCGGGAAAAATCGTGGACGCGCCGCCCATGAACCAGGCGCTGCGTTACCAGCCCGATCAAAAAGAAAAGCCGATCGATACGGTATTCGATTTTTCAGAGGCGGGCGGCATCCTGCGCGCCGCCGAAAAATGCAACGGCTCAGGCGATTGCCGCCGACTGGATTTTGCAGGCGGTACCATGTGTCCCAGCTACCGCGCAACCCGCGACGAAAAAGATTCCACCCGCGCCCGCGCCAACGCCCTGCGGGAGTTTCTGACCCACAGTGAAAAACACAATCCCTTCGACGAGGACGCGTTGCACGAGGTCATGGATCTCTGCCTGTCCTGCAAAGGCTGCGCATCCGAATGCCCCTCCAATGTGGATATGTCGGCCATGAAAGCCGAATTCCTGCACCATTACCACCGCAGCCGGGGCATACCGTTCCGGACACGGTTTTTCGGCCGTATCGCCGATATCAATGCCCTGGCGGCGCGCCTGCCCCGACTGAGTAATTTCCTACTCGCGCACCCGCTCTCGGGCGGATGGATCAAGCGCGCGCTGGGCGTGGCGCAGCAACGGCGTTTGCCCGCACTCCAGACCGAAACCCTCCGCCGCTGGTTCGAGCGCGCAGGCAGCAAACTCAACCCGCCCCGGGAGCAGGCGATTACGACCGTCTATCTGTTCTGCGACGAATTTACCAATTACAACGACGCACCCATCGGCATCAAGACCGTCAAACTGCTCACCAGCCTCGGCTACCGGGTGGAGATGCCCGCACACCCGGAAAGCGGCCGGGCGGCGATCTCCAAAGGGCTGCTGCACCATGCGCGCGCGCTGGCCATCCAACAAGTCCGAATATTTGAACCGCTAGCCTCTGAAAAAACGCCGCTGGTCGGCATCGAACCCTCGGCCATCCTGAGCTTCCGCGACGAGTACCCCCGCCTGGTACCGGAGGCCGAACGCGAAACCGCAAAAACGCTGGGAAAAAACGCGCTCCTCCTCGAAGAATTCCTCTTCCAGGAAATGCAGGCCGGCCGAATACGCAAAGACCGATTTAGCAAAGAAAAACGCCGCGTGCTGCTCCACGGACACTGCCACCAAAAAGCGCTCGCCACCGTGGACGTGTCCGCCTGGGTAGCAGGATTTCCCGAAAATTATACGGTGGAACTGATTCCCTCCGGCTGCTGCGGCATGGCCGGCTCGTTCGGATATGAAACAGAACACTACGAGATCAGCATGAAAATCGGCGAACTCGTGCTGTTCCCCGCCGTCCGAAACGCACCCGCCGATACGCTCCTGGCCGCCTCCGGAACCAGCTGCCGCTGCCAAATCGCCGATGGAACGGGGCGGAAAGCGAAACATCCGGTGGAAATTCTGTTTGAAGCTTTGGCGGAAAAGGGGTTGAGAAAATAGTCCATCAGCGACCTGTGAAACAAAATATTTTTTGTTTATGCGCCTGTTTTTTTGTTTTTTTTAGAAAAAATCAAAAAAACAGGCGCATAAACACTATTTTATTTCGCCGCCGGAGGTGGCGAAATAATTTTATTTTCCTACCAATTGCCATTAGATACTTACGCGCCATCCCAATCCGAAACACTTCTATTCATGCATCCATCCTTCTGCTTCCCGATAATCTGCGGATTAGTCCTAACAGGTCTTACGCCCAAATTTGCCACTGCGCAGGCGTCGGGCGACAGCCTGCGACCGGTGCTGTCGCTGGCGGTTCGGGCCGACTTTGCCGTTACCGATCCGCTCGGCAACCTGTATATCATCAGCCCGGAAATGGCGGTCGAAAAATACGCGCCGGACGGGCGGCTGCTGACGCGCTACACGCAAAATCGCCTCGGCATGCCGGCGCTGCTCGACGTAACCAACCCGCTGAAAGTGTTGGTGTGGTACGCCGATTTCCGGACGGTCGTCTGGCTCGACCGCAGCCTGACCACCCTCGGCGAACTCAACCTCATTGACGCAGGTTATCCCGAGGTGCGCACTGTGGCCGCCGCCCAGGATGGCAACCTCTGGCTGTACGACGAGGCGGGATTCCGGCTCCGAAAAATCGGCGCCGACGGAAAGCCGCTATTCGAAAGTCAGGATATGAACCTGCTCTTCGACCAAACGCTGCAAATCAGTTGTATTCGGGAAAATGAGACCGGTGTGCTCGTCGCCGAGGCCCGTTACGGTATCCTGCAATTCGATCCCTACGGCCAGTACGCGCGCACGGTAGCGCTGTCCGGCGTAAAACAGTTTGTCCTCAAAGGTCGGGAGGTTTTTTATATCCGCGACCACCAACACTGCGCCCGCGCGCTCACTATCCCGCCCCCGCCCGAACACTGCCGGGATTTCCCGCCGACGGCCGACCGCGCCTGGCTCGGCGACGGCGCCGTAATTCTGATGTGGGACAGGCGACTGGAAGTCTGGAAATAAACGGAAAGGGCGTTTTTGTGCAGGCTAAACCGGATGCAGGCCGGATAAAAGCAGATTCAGCCGGAAAATACAGTTCTGTTGGCGGACAATCGTTTTTTAAAAACGTTGAGCGAACAATAAAAAAATCTAGCCGTCAAAGTTCTATTTTTCAGGCCGAAAAACGACCTTTGCGCATGGAATCAACAAACGGCATCCCCGCTCGCCCTAAATTTGTTGGCGATTCACTCACTTTCGACGACGTCCTGCTCGTTCCCGCCTACAGTGAAGTACTCCCCCGCGAAGTGGATATCTCCTCGCGCCTCACCCGCAACATTCGCCTGAACGTCCCCATCGTATCCGCCGCGATGGATACGGTCACGGACAAAAACCTGGCCATCGCCATCGCCCGCCAGGGCGGCATCGGCATGATCCATAAAAATATGACCATTGACGAGCAGGCCGACCAGGTACGCGCGGTAAAACGCTCCGAAGCCGGTCTGATCATTGACCCGGTCACACTCCATCCGGACGCCGTGGTGGCGGACGCGCTGGCGCAAATGAAAAAATACAGCATCGGCGGGATTCCGATTACCGACAAAAAAGGCCGCCTGGTGGGTATTCTGACGAATCGCGACCTTCGATTCGAACGCAACGTCCAGCGCGAAGTGCGCGAACTCATGACGAAACGCACCCTCGTCACCGCCCCCAAAGGCACCACCCTCGACGAGGCCCGACTGATCCTACAACGCAATAAAATCGAAAAATTGCCGGTGGTGGACGATAATTTTCATCTCATCGGCCTGATCACTTACAAAGATATCATGAAGGGGGTTAATTTCCCCAATGCCTGCAAAGACCCGCTCGGCCGCCTGGTGGTGGGCGCCGCCCTCGGGGTCACGGCAGACATGCTCGACCGCGTGCAGGCACTCGTAAAGGCAGGCGTGGACGTGGTGACGGTGGACACCGCCCACGGGCACTCGAAAGGCGTGCTGGACGCCATCAAAAACCTGCGCAAAGCCTATCCCGACCTCCAGATCATCGGCGGCAACGTGGCCACGGCAGAAGGCGCCCAAGCGCTGGTACAAGCCGGCGTGGACGCCGTGAAGGTGGGCGTCGGCCCCGGCAGTATCTGCACTACCCGCGTGGTGGCAGGCGTCGGCGTTGCGCAACTCTCCGCTATATTAAACGCCGCGCAAGGGATTAAAGGCAGCGGCGTGCCGGTAATCGGCGACGGCGGCATCCGCTACACAGGCGATATCGTCAAAGCGCTGGCGGCGGGCGCTAGTACGATCATGGCCGGCTCGCTCTTCGCCGGCGTAGAAGAGGCGCCGGGCGAAACGATTATCTTCGACGGCCGCAAGTTCAAAACCTACCGCGGCATGGGTAGCCTGGGCGCCATGCAGCACGGCTCCAAAGACCGGTATTTCCAGGACGTGGAAGACGACTTAAAAAAGCTCGTGCCGGAGGGCATCGAGGGTCGAGTACCATTCAAAGGCTCGATCGCGGAAGTCATGCACCAGTACGTGGGCGGCCTGCGCGCCGGCATGGGCTATTGCGGCGCCGCCACCGTGGCGGATTTGCAGGAAAATGCACAGTTTGTCCGAATCACCAGCGCTGGTATGGTGGAGAGCCATCCGCACAATGTGAATATCACCAAGGAGTCGCCGAATTATAGCAGGTCTTGATTTTTGCCGCTTCCGGCGGCAAAAAATAGGGGTTTGATGCCCGTTTTTTGATTTTAAAGAATCAAAAAACGGGCATCAAACGATTTATCCCAGCTGCGCAAGAAATTCCGCTTCCGTCCAGATTGTCACGGAGCCGAGCGCCTCGGCTTTTTTCAATTTGGAGCCGGCTTTATCGCCCACAACCAGCACATCGAGTTTTTTCGAAACCCCGGAGGCGATCGCGGCGCCGTTCGCGGCGGCCAGCGCTTCGGCCTCTTCCCGCGTCAGGTTGCGCAGGACGCCCGTAAACAGCATCGTTTTGCCGGCGAAGGGGCCCGTAGCGGCGATTTCCGGTTTCCGGTCTTCCGGCGTTTGGGTCAGGTTGACGCCGAGCTGCTCCATCGTCCGGAGCAATTCGAGATTGGATTCCTGTTGGAAAAAATGGTGCACGTTGCGGGCTAGCACCGGGCCAAAATCCTTGATTTCCTGATAGCGCTCCAAATCCCAACCCTGCAAATCCAGTATATGCTCGATTTCTGCAGCCAGCAATTTGGACGAACGCTGCCCGAGGTGGTGAATGCTCAGGCTATGCAGCAGGCGATAAATGGGATTTTTCTTTGCTTTTTCTATCGCCTGGCGCAGGTTGGCGGCCGACTTTTCGCCGAAGCCCTCGAGCTGCGCGATGGCCGCGTAATCGAGCCGGTACAAATCGGCGATCGAGCGCAGCCAGCCGAGTTTGTAAAAACGCAGAATCGCGCTTTCGCCCATGCCTTCGATGTCCATCGCGTGCTTAGAGGCGTGAAAAATCATGCGCTGCACCACCTGGGCTTCGCATTCGGCGTTGACGCAACGCCAGACCGCCTCTTCTTCCGGCCGGACGAGCGCAGACTGGCACACCGGGCACCGTTTGGGGTATTCCACCGGCTGTTCGGCGCCGGTGCGCAGGTCCGGCAGCGACTTGACAATATAGGGAATGACGTCGCCTGCGCGTTCCACGAGTACGTGGTCGCCGATGCGAATATCTTTGCTTTTGATAAAATCTTCGTTGTGCAGCGACACATTGGACACGGTGACGCCGGCTAATTGAACCGGTTCCAATTTGGCGACCGGCGTGACGGCGCCGGTTTTACCCACCTGGAATTCGACCTCGCGCAGGCGCGTAACGGCCTGCCGGGCCTTAAATTTGAACGCCATGGCCCAACGCGGGTGGTGGCTGGTATAGCCGCAGCGCTGTTGCAGTTCGAGGCTGTTGACTTTCACGACGATCCCGTCAATTTCATAAGGGTAATTATCGCGGTAGGCCTGCCAGCGGTCGCAGAAATCAACGACCGTTTCGATGCCCTCGCAAATTCGTCGTTCCGGCGGCGCGGCGTCCGCGGCAGCGCCCTGCCGTCCTTCCCGGATCGGCGTTTTGAAGCCCAGACTGCCGAGCAGGTCTATCGCGTCGAAGTGGTTGGGGAATTGCTCCAACAGGTTCTTGCCCTCGGCATCGGTCGCGAATCCGAGTTGATAGACGAAGGCCTCCAGGCCGCGCGCGGCGGTTTCCCTGGGGTCTTTCATGCGCAAAGCGCCCGTAGCCGCATTTCGGGGATTGGCGAAGCTGCCTTCGCCGGCGGCTTCGCGGCGGGCGTTTATTTTTTCAAAAACATCTTTTCGGATAATCGCTTCCCCGCGGAGCTCGGCTCGGGCGATGCCGTAGCGGGAAAAATCGGCCTGCAGCGGAATCGTACGCAAGGCGCGGATGTTGGCGGTGATATCGTCGCCCACCTCGCCGTTGCCGCGGGTAGCGCCCCGCTGGAGTTGGTCGTTTTCGTACACCAGCGCGATCGTTCCGCCGTCGAATTTGGGTTCGGCGGCATAAACCACGCGGGCGTCCTTCGGGAGTCCGCACCATTTTTTCACCTGCTCGTCGAAGTCGAGCAGATCCTGCGCATTGTAGGAGTTGGCGAGCGAAAGCATGGGTGTCAGGTGGGGTACCTGCTCGAAGTCCGCCGAGAGGTCGGTCGCGACGCGCTGGGTAGGCGAATCGGGCGCGATCAGTTCCGGGTGGAACTCCTCCAGCGTTTCCAGGGCGCTGAAGAGTTGATCGTATTCATAATCGCTGATCAGCGGGTCGTTGAGCACGTAATAGCGCCACTCGTGGTACCGAAGGACGCGGCGCAGGTCGTATGCAAGCCCGGCAAGGTCTTCGGCCTGCAGGGCATCTTTTGCAGCGGCAAGCAAATCTTTGGAGCGTTCGAAGAGCGCGCGTTCCTGGTCGGGCGTGTACATAAGAGCAGAGCTGGATTTAGAGCGCATATTTGTAGTTAGGGCTCCACGCGGCAAATTGAATTTGCACCTGTTTAGCGGCGAGCGGCTAAACAGGTGCTATATTTTTTTCAATGCAACAGCGGCAACTTCCCGCGCTTTGGGGAGGTTTTCCTGCGGTTCATCGGCGTATTCGAGCGTAATATTGAGAATCAGTTGGCGGCGGCGGACGACGAGCGTAGCGGTGGAGCTGCTCCAGAGCGCCGCGTCGCCGATACCTTGCACTTCCGCCTCATAGGTATCGCGGCGGTCGCGCGCCAGCATATCGAACTGGTTTTGTGCAGTTTCCTCCGTGCCGTAATCAAAGGCCTGCACGACCAGTGTGGTGCGGGGTTCCCGGTAAGGCATCCCGGGTTTTTCGTTATTGGCTTCGCGTGCCCGCCAATCGGGTTTATTCCAGATCCGGAGGCAGAAACATTTGTCGGGCAGCGACTGCGTATTGAGCATATCCTCGTTGCGGCGCATGCCGAAAATTTGCTCTACCTCCTCGTCCGTCACCAGTTCGCAGCCGTTGCTTTTCCAGGGGTTGGGATTGGCCGCTGCGGGCGATTTCTGGCCTTCGGATGCAGCATCTTCCTTGCAGGCCGGCAGGGCAGCCAAGGCAAGGAGCAGAAACGAAAACCAGATTAAGTAGCGCATGGCGACGAATTGAAGCGGAACAGGCGAGCACGCAGAGGGCAATCGGGTGCAAAATTAAGCGGATTCGCGTGTTTTCGCTGTGAAACTACAAAATTTGCAGTAATCAACACCTGTTTTTCACTTTTTCATCCAAAACAAAGGCGTTGGAGATGGCGGATTGGGGTTTGCCAATGATAGTTTAAAGCGGATACAGGTTGTTTCTCCGGGTTTTAGGAAAAGTGTTTTGCCGCCTCCGAAAGCAAAAAAAATAACAAAGAGGGTATATCATAAGTCCTTGAAAAACCTGTTAAGCAAAAAAATATTTTGTTTGGTCGCCGGAGGCGGCGAAATACTTATGACACACCCTCCAAAATATTATTTTTTATCAAAAACAAAGAAGGGGCTTTTTACGCCCCCCCCGAATTGCCCTGGATCCGCGCGCATCAATCTTTATTCCGCGATCGAACCATTTTTTCCAGTGCGCCGTTAAACTGATCGGCTTGTTCGAGCGCTTCCAGCGTCAGGTGCATGCGATAGCGCCAGTAGTGATTGGGGTCTGCGGGGACGTTGATGCGTTCTTCCTGCGGATTTTCGCGGCGCAGGCTGCCGTCTATCCCGAGGAGGTCCTGGAGTTGAAAGACGGCCCACATAGCGGGCGACTCGAGGTGTTGTTGCACGATGGCGCGGTTGATCCAGGGTTCGCAGAAAAAGGGCGCGCGGCCCGATTCTGCCAGGATTTCTTGGTAGAACTGCTGCGTCAGTTCGCGATTTTCTTCCCACCAGCCGCGGATCGTGCTCATATCGTGGGTAGAAGGCGTCACGACGCTGAGATAGGGGGCGTCTTTGGGGTGAAAAAAGCGGACGCCGGTTTTTTTAGGCATCCGCTGCACTTCCAGGCTGAGGATGCCGAGCGACGCCATGACGTCGGGCACGCAATGCGGCACCATGCCGAGGTCTTCGCCGCAGATCAGCATCTCCGTGGCGCGTTTCAGCGCCGGGAGTTTTTCCAGCGCCTCGGCCTGCCAGAAATCGTCCTGGCGGCGGAAAAAATAGTCCACGTACAAAGCCTGCAGGCGCGCTTGCATTGCGTGGTCCAGATCCTGGAAAGTACGGGTTTTTTCTATCCCGAAGCGGAAAGCGCCATGCCAGCCCTTGTCGGGATTCGGAGGGCGCTCGGGCGTATCGAGGAGGAGGACATTGGCGAGGAGGTTAAAGAGGCCCGCCTGCAGTCGGCGATTTTCCGGCGTATCCGGCAGCGCGGCGAAGTGATTGCGCACCTGGACTTGCGTGTCGAATTCCGGGCGGAATTGGAATTCGCCGGCGCGCGGTTCGCGCAAAAACTGCGCTTTCACGGTCTCGGCCAGATCGCCGAATTCATCGGCCAGGATGCGGCCTGTGATCCAGGGGCGGCAGAAGCGGTCGTAGTGGAAAGGAATGCCGGCTTGGCGGAGTTCCTGTTCCGACACCGGAATTGCGGGCACGAAATGCCCGAGAATGCCTTCCACCGCCTGCGCGGGAATGCTCCAGATTCGGAAGAAGCCGAGAATATGGTCAATGCGGAAAGCGTCGAAATAGAGGCTCATTTGTTGGAAGCGGCTGCGCCACCAAGCGAAGTCGTCTGCCTTCATTTGCGCCCAGTTGTACGTTGGGAAGCCCCAATTTTGGCCTTTTTCGGCAAAATCGTCGGGCGGTGCGCCGGCCTGCTGATCCATGAAATAGCGCTCCGGCGCCGTCCAGGCATCGCAGCTGTACCGGTAAATTCCGATCGGAATGTCCCCTTTGAGGGCGAGTCCTTTTGCATGCGCGTGTTCGACGGCCTGGCACAGTTGCAGGTGCAGCTGCCACTGTACAAAATAGTGGAGCGCGACGCCGTCGAAATACTTCGAGCCGGGGGCGCTTAGTTGCTCGATTTGGTCGGCCTGATACGCCTGGTATTCCGGCCACTGATTGAAATCCGTGGTACCGAACTGGTCGCGCAGGCAACAGAAGGCAGCGTAAGGCTTGAGCCAGTGCGCCTGGGTTTGGAAATAGGCTTTGAAGGCTTTATCGTCCAGAAACTGCGTCTTTTGCGCCTCAAACAGCGTTTTGATTGCCGTCCATTTGAGTTGCATGACCGCCTCGTAATCTACCGCCGGCAGGCTGTTGAGTTTTTTGGCTTCTTTGGCGAAGGGTTTGAGCAGGGCGGCGTGTTTCTTCCCGGCCACGGATGGCAGGTGCAGGTACATGGGGTGCAGGGCGAAGGCCGAGATGGCGGCGTAGGGATAAGAATCCGATTTTGTGCCGGTAGCCGAGGTGTCATTGACCGGCAGGAGTTGGAGGAGTTTCAGGCCGACGCTTTGCGCCCAGTCGGCGAGTTTCGGCAGGTCGGCGAATTCGCCAACGCCCCAGCTTTGTTCCGATCGCAGGCTAAAGACCGGGATCGCCACGCCGGCGCCGCGCCAGGTATCGTGGGGCAGCCGGGCAAACCCGTCGTGGAGCAGGCAGCCGGCGGCGGCGTGGTAGAGCGCGCGGTTATCGCCTGTTTCGAAGCCGAGGAACTTATTGGTGCGGGCGTTCCAGACGCCGTATTTATATGCCAGGGGGAAGTATTCGCGGGCGAGGTCGAGCCGGATCGTCCACCAGCCGTCCTCCTCCCGGAGCACGAGCGGCGCCGCCGTATCCCAGTTGCGCAAGGCCGGTCCGTGACCGAGCAGGCAGACGCGTTCGTCGGCTTGCAGAAGCGGCGCTTTCACGCGAAACACATGCGTGTACGCGCTCGGCGCCGGGCGGTTCTCCGCCGGCGGCCGGCGCAGAAAAATATTGCGGAAAGGTTGCGTATCAAATGCGTTTTCCGGCGCGCCGGGCGGATTCCAAGCGTCGAAGGTAGCGATCGTATCGAAGGGGAGATCTCGGAGCGGCAGCGTTCGACGCGTTTCCCATTCCGCCTCCCGATGGCCGTCTCGATCCTGGAACAGGTATTGGTACGGCAGCGCGTCGGCGCCGTCCGGGGCGATATCCAGGCGCAGGCGCCACATTTCCTCGTTGAGGTATTCCATGAGGAGCGGCTCCGCGTCCGAGCCGAGCCGAAGCCAGAGCGATTCGCCGGGCTGGGTGCGGTAATAGAGATGGAAGTGGACTTGCATGCGGGTGTGGGTTTTGAGGAGGCGAAGGTACGAACATTTCCTTCCGGGCGGCGACGGCGGATTGCGGTTTTTGAGCGCCCGGCGAGAAATTCCGAAGTGCTCCATGATCGCATTAATGACAAAATGACTGTTAATTATAGCGCACCAATGACAAAATGTCGCATTTTTTTGTCAAAATTTCGGATCAACAGGGCTGGCGGCGCGGTGGTACGCAAATTGAACAGGCAATACAAAATTTCTAACCACTACAAACAATAGATCTATGACACTTGTAAAATTTAAGACCGTGCCTGCGCAAGCATTTGCGCCCCAAATCAACAGCACTTTCGCCGCATTCAACCGACCGGCCGTAAACGTAGCGCAAACTGTGCAAGGCTTTGAAATTGAACTCGCTGCGCCCGGCCTACAGCGCGAAGATTTTCAAATCAACCTGGAAGCGGACGTACTGACGATTTCCGCGAATAAGCAGGCGGCCGACGCAAGCGACGCGTCGGTGCGGTACAGTCGCCGGGAATTTGCCGTCGCATCATTCGAACGCGCCTTCCGCCTGCCGGACAACATAGACCCCGAAACGGTCGCCGCGTCCTACCAACAGGGCATCCTGCGCGTCACCCTGGCCTTCAAGCCGGAGCGCAAACCGCTGACGCGCACCGTGGAAGTCGCCTAAGCCGGCTGATTCGCCTATTTGTTAACAAGTTGTTAAATCGGAAAAAAACAGCCCGTTTTCGGCAGTTTGCAACAACCAAATCGCAGATTCCCGGTTTAAACTATGCTTTTGCACGATACGTGATGTGCGAAAGCGACACAATCAGTCAAATTTTGCGGCCTGCGCCGCCCTGCTTCACCCGAAAATACCAAGTCCCCGCAAAGGACGAAACGCTTCAGGATGTTTTGCGATACGCCAGGAAGACAAAACCGCTGCGCGCGCATTCGGCTAATTGATTATTAAGCAGTTTTCATAAGGTTAGTTAATAGGGTTTTAGGTGTTTTCATGGAGCCAGGGCAGTAATGTCTTGGCTCTTTTTATATCTATTTACTTTCGGGTTTTCCCTTATTTTTGCGGTTTTGAGGCCGGCAGGGTTGTTTGGAAAAAGCATTTCGCCGCCTTCGGCGGCGAAATGAAATGATGTTTGGGCGCCTGTTTTTTGATTTTTTTTAGAAAAAATCAAAAAACAGGCGCCCAAACAGAATATTTTTTGGTTAAAGGGTCGTCAATGGACTTATTACACAACCCCGTGAAATAATGTTTAGGCGCCTGTTTTTTTTTAAAAAAAACCAAAAAAACAGGCACCTAAACAGCCTGTTTTTTGGTTTTAGAGGCCGTTCCTACACTTATTCAACAACCCTATGCTAAAACGTCTTTTACGTGGAATCCATACCTGACGCATCGCACCGAAGCGCGTATTTTACCGGGCTTCAAGCTGCCGATCCGGCTATTTTGTCGGAAATTAAGACTCATTTTTACCGGGGCGTGGTTCAAGCTGTTGAACGCGCGGGGGGTACGTTTGCCGACGGCGAAGTGTTTTACAAAACGGCGCTGGCAACGCTCCTCAATTTGGCGGAGCCGCCGGCACAGGATGCCTGGCGTCTGACCCTGGAAACGCTGGCGGTAGCGCAATTTCAAAGCTGGCTGCGGGAGCGCGGCCAAACGCCGATTGCGGAAGCGCCGGCGCAAGAGGTACCTGTCCCGGACGATGCGGCGCTCCGGCAAACCAGACAGCGCATCACCGTCTGGAACCAATTGCTCAAAATATCGCGCGAGGCGCGCCTGACCGCCCTCGCCGTCTTGGGCGAATCCTGGGACGATGCCGCAGTCGCCGCCGCGCTCGGGCAACGCCCGGCGCAGTTTGCCGCCCGAAAACTGCAGTACCTGGCGGAATTGCGGGAAGGCCTCCGCCTGCCCGACGGCGAATGGCCCGACTGGGTGGCGGCTGCCCTGGGCGACGCGCAGGGCTGGGCGCTCTGGCAGGCGCTGCACACGCCCGATCGGGAAGCCGCGCCGACTTCCGGGGCGAAAAGTAACCTGGTTCGTGTAATTTTTTTCCTGCTCCTAGCCGCCACGTTGGGCTATATGGCCTACGTGTACTGGTGGGCGCCCAAATCGGCCGGACAAGTCTTCCAAGAACAGTTTACACCGCCCGAAAGCCTGACGGCCGACCAGCGCGCCCGCTACGACGGCGCCCTGAGCAACGATTCCGTGTCGGCACGCCCCAATCAATGCACCCGCATGATCCGGGAAGCCGATGCATTTTACCGGAAAAAACAATGGGAGGAAGCCCAGGACGCCCTGCTGTTGATCGCGCTCGATCCGTCTGAAAATATCTGCCGAAACGATGCCTGGTTTTACCTGGGCATTATCCGCTTGAAACTGGACGATCCGCAAACCGCCCTCGAGTGTTTTGTAAAAATTGACAACCTGGAACAGTTCGGCGAGGAGGTGTACTGGTATCAGGCGCTTTGCTTCGTTAAATTATCCGCGCAGGACAGCGACCTGCGCCCCCGGGCGGTTCGGGCGATCCAACGCCTGCTGGAACAAACCCAAGACCCGAAACGCCGCGAGCAGGCGGAAAAAATGCTGGAAGAATTGTCGGAATAACCCCGGCGCACACCTAATCGTATGCTATCTATACTTCAACCGTATTTCCCCGAATTATCCGAGCGCCAACAGGCCCAATTCGACCAACTGGCGCCGCTGTACAGCGATTGGAACGCCCGGATCAATGTGATCTCCCGGCAGGACATCGAGCACCTGGCCGTGCACCACGTTTTACATTCCCTGGCGATTGCCAAGGCGTTTACGTTTCAGGCCGGCGCCCAGTTGCTGGATTTGGGCACCGGCGGCGGTTTTCCCGGTATTCCGCTCGCGATCTTATTTCCAGAAACGCAATTTATGCTGATTGACGGGACGGGCAAAAAAATCCGGGTGGTGCAGGAGGTTAGCGCGGCGCTGGGGCTTGCGAACGTGCAGGCGGCGCACCGGCGCGTAGAGGAGATCAAAATGCCGGGGCGTTTCGACTTCGTGCTGTCGCGCGGGGTAGCGCCCCTGGATCGCCTGCTGCTCTGGAGTCAGCCGTTATTGCGGAGGCAGCACCGGCACGCGTATCCAAACGGATTGATCGCCCTCAAGGGCGGCAACCTGAAGCCGGAAATCACCGCGCTGCCTGGAAACGGGTCGGCGTACACGGAGGTGTTCCCGATCAACCAGTGGTTTTCGGAGCCTTTTTTTGAAGAAAAATATGTGGTGTACGTGCAGGGATAGGGCCTGCCTGCCGGGTGTCAGGAAAAATTCCGGATCGCTTGTCCCAATTGATACACGTCTTCAAACGAATTGTACATCGGAACCGGCGCGAAACGGATCACGTTCGGTTCCCGCCAGTCGGCAATTAGGCCGTTTTCCGTAAGAAAATCGAAAAGCGCTTTGCCGCGGTGGTCGGTGAGGGTCGAAATTTGGCAACCGCGCGCCTGCGGGTCGCGGGGCGTGATGATGTTAAACAATTGTTTTTCCCGGTTGATCTCGTCGAGGATGAATTCGAGAAACGCCGTGAGTGCCAGGCTCTTTGCACGCAAATTGTCCATGCCGGCCGCGTCGAACAGATCCAGACCGGCCTTGTGGGCGGCAAATGAGAAAATCTGCGCATTGCTCAGTTGCCAGCCGGCTGCGCCCTCCATGGGGATAAATCCTTTGCGCATTTGGAAGCGCGCCGCTTCGTCGTGTCCCCACCAGCCGGCAAAACGCGGGAGCGCGGGGTTGTTGCCGTGGCGTTCGTGGACGAAGGCGCCGGAGGGGCCGCCCGGACCGGCGTTCAGGTATTTATAGCTGCACCAGACGGCGAAATCAGCGCCCCAGTCGTGCAAACGCAACGGCAGATTGCCGGCGGTATGCGCGAGATCGAATCCGGCGTAGGCACCGACGGCGTGCGCGGCCTTGGTAATGGCCTCCAGATCGAAGAACTGCCCGGTGTAGTAATTCACGCCGCCGAACATCACCAACGCGAGCGTATCGCCCGCCTGCGCGATCGCGGCGAGGATATCTTCCGTTCGCAGCGTATGCTCGCCCGGGCGGGGCGACAGTTCCACAATAGCTTCTTCCGGCGCGAAACCATGCCAGCGCGCTTGGGTCTCCATCGCGTACTGGTCGCTGGGAAATGCGCCGGCTTCCATGATGATCTTGAAGCGCCGGGCGGTCGGGCGGTAAAACGACACCATCATGAGGTGCAGGTTCACCGTCAGGGTATTCATCACCACCACCTCCTGCGACAGGGCGCCCACGAGGCGCGCCGATTGCTCGGTCAGGAATTTATGGTAGTACATCCAGGGGAGTTCGCCGCGGAAGTGGCCTTCCACGCCGTAGGTTGCCCACTGATCCAGCTCGTGTTCCAAGGCGGGCCGCACCGTTTTCGGCTGCAATCCGAGCGAATTGCCGCAAAAATACAACACCGGCCGGCCGGCGTGTTGCGGAAAAATGAATTGATCTCGATAGGCGCGCAGGGGATCTGCCTGATCGCGTGCTTGGGCGTAGGAAAGGGTATTGTTAAATTGCATGATGGTCGGAGTGGCGACTTTAGATACGCACTTGGTGGCCGCAAAGAAACGGCGAATTCAGGTACGATACCAGTAAACGGTGGATGCGACGCGCATTTTTCTGAACCGATCCTAGAAAAACAGCAGCGGGATGCCGCAAAATTGCACCGGCCGGGGTTTCCCAATCTGCCCTAAAACGCCTCCCCCGTAAAAATATAAAACCCACTCCCCTCCCGGGTAAACGCCAGATCAAACCGCAGAAAAATATCTTTTTTCCGAAAAAGAAAATACCGCGCGCCGATGCCGCCGGCCAGCCGCAGATCCGTCCAACTCAAGGCCTCCAGCGTCGGCGCCACGCCGCCCGCGCTGAGGAAGGCAGTCGCCCCAAACCGCCGACTGAACGGCAGCGGCAGCCAACGATACTCCACTTGCGCCGCATAAAACTGCTGATCCCGGAAACGCCCCGTGTAATATCCCCGCATGATCATTTCGCTGCCCAGCAGGCTCATCTGATTGAACGGCGCCGTCCCGAGCACGACGTTCCCGACCAGCTGCGCCGCCAGCACCTGTTGCGGCCGAAAAGACTTATACCAGCGCAGATCCGCGTTGAAATTTTCAAAATCCGACGTGCCGGCAATCGCGGGATCGTACCGCAGCCAGCCCAGTTCAGCAAACAGCCCGTTCCGGGTATTCAGCGCATTGGGCCGGCTGTCGTACGCCACCCCCAGGCCGATACCCACGCTGCGCGAACCCGCAGCGCCCGTCGGCAGCGGCCGCTGGGCAATTCCCCCTTCCCCGAATTGCACGTCGGCGAGCGACTGGTAATCCACCTGCGGCCCTGCAAAAAAATTGCCCTTGATCTGGCGGAAAATACGCTGGCGCACCAGCACCCCAAAGCCGTCCACAATGTCCGGATTGTCTTTCGGCGTATCCGGCCCAATCCCGTAATACAACAGCGGAAAACGCTGAAAACGCGCCTTGCCCAACAGCAGCCACCGGTCGCGGTCGGTATAAACCGCGTTGTCAATCCACAATCCGTACTGCGATCGAAAGGTGAAAAAAGCAAACGCGGTAATCTCTGACAGGCGGTTTTTTACCACGTCGTTTTTTGCGTGAAACAGCAAAGCGGAAGCTACACCCAATTCCAGACTGGTTTCCGGCGCAAAAGCAAAGGTGGGGTAAAATAACAACCGGGACTTGTCGGCCGGCGCATCCTCCTGGACGAATCGCTCCAAAAAAGCGCTCCACCGACCGAGGGTATCAGACTGCGCGCGCAAGGGCAGGAGCGGCTGGACACCCAACAGAATCGAAAAAAGCACGCGAACGAGTAATGGCTTCATACAAGCGGTTTTAAAATCATGCGCAACGGCCGGCGCACGCGTTTCCCGCGCCGCATCGCCTGTGCGGTTCCGTAAAAATGCGCTTTCAACGCAAAGGTTGCACGCAAAATACAGAATCTCCCTATTTTGTCGCCAAAATACACTTGTTATGCGTCTGCTTTTTTCCACTTTTTTGATCCTCCTGTGCAGCACTGCCGCACTGCACGCGCAAGAAAAACCGACCCCCATCCTGCTCGACGCCGACGCGCCGCACTGGATGCAGCTCCTGCAGGCGGACGCGCCGAATGTCCGGACGATCCAGCAGGCATATGACGACTGGTACGCGGAGCGCCCGTTTGAAAAAAACAGCTACACCCAGTATTTTAAACGCTGGATGCACTGGGCGCGACCCTTTACGCAACCCGACGGTTCGCTGCAGTTCCCAACGAGTAAAGAATCCGCCGAACTGGAAGACCGCCTGCGCGCACTTCGGCAGTCGGAATCGGCGCGCCAATCCAAACTCGGCTGGCGCTTCGTCGGCCCCAAACGCACCTACCACACAGAAGACAAAACCAAGGTAACCTGGCAAACAAATATCTACGCGTTTGATATCGCGCCCTCCAACCCGAATATCCTCTACGCCGGCGGCGAAACGGGCGGCTTGTGGCGCACCGATAACAAAGGACTTTCCTGGACGCTCCTGACCGCCGCCGTGCGCCACAACTCGATCGGCGCCGTGAAAATCCACCCGACGAACCCGGATATCGTTTATTTCGGTACCGACGGCCGTATCCTGAAAACGACCGACGGGGGCCAAAATTGGACGCAGGCGTACGCAGAATCCAATATGTACGCCACAGATATGGGCATCCATCCGGACAATCCCGAAATCGTGCTCGCCGCCACCGATAAAGGCCTGCTGCGCTCCGCCGACGGCGGCGCTACCTGGACCAAACTCTTCAGCAACCAAACCTGGACGCTGAAATACAAACCCGGCGACGCCTCCACCGCCTTCGCCGTGCGCAAAAACGGCAACAGCAGCCAGTTTATGCGCTCTTCCGACGGCGGACTTAGCTGGCAGGCCGTCGGCGCCAACTGGTGGTCGCCCGCTTCGGGCGAAACGGTCACCGGCGCGCTCCTCGCCGTTTGTCCCTCCAACCCCTCCAAAATTTATGCTTACCTGATCGGCAGCGGCGCCAACCTGAAAGGATACGTCGGCGTGTTCGTCAGCAACGACAACGGCGACACTTGGACGAATACCCACCCGCAAAACGCCATCGGCAACAGCCCGGTCGCCTATTCCATTCCTGCGCATACCAACCTGATGACCTCCAACGGCCAGTTCAGCGGCTTCGAGCAGGGGTTTTACGACATGGCCATCGTCGTGAACCCGCTCAACGACCAGGAACTAATCGCCGGCGGCACTTCCTGGTTCAAAAGTACGAACGGCGGCGCGACCTGGAACGCGCTCGGCAGTTACGTGGGCGGCCTCTCCTGGAGCCACCCGGATATCCAGTGGTGCGCTGCGCACGGCAAGGATTTGTGGATCGCCAGCGACGGCGGATTGAACTATTCCGACAATTTCGCCCAAACGATCGAGGCGCGCATGGACGGCATCTCCGGTTCCGATATGTGGGGCTTCGACGCTGGCTGGAATGAAGATGTGCTCGTCGGCGGCCGGTATCACAACGGCAATATGGCCTGGCATGAAAGCCTCTTCCCCGGCGGTTTCCTGCGCATGGGCGGCGCCGAATCGCCTACCGGGTATGTTAATCCCGGCGACAACCGCAAACTGTATTTCTCCGATCTCGGCGGCAAACAACTCAACGGAAACCTGGCACGGCAGGTCAGCGATTTTCCGGTTGGACTTTTCCCCAACGAATCCTACGCCTATTACGCCAACAGCGAAATGGCCTGGGATCCGCGCTGCTGGAATATCGTCTATATCGGAAAAGACAACGGCCTGTGGAAAAGCGCCGATGGCGGCGGTTCCTTCGCCCTGCTTCATAATTTCCCAGGAAATGCCGACCGCCAGGTCTATGATATCGAAATCGCCCGCTCTAATCCGTCGGTCATCTACTGCTCGCAATGGGGCGGCGTGGACGATGCGATGTGGCGCAGCCGGGACGGCGGCGAAACCTGGGAGCAACTGACCGCCCTGCCCCTGCCCAACAACAACGACCGCGTAAAAATGGCCGTCAGCGCCGAAAATGCCGACGTCCTCTGGGTGCTCGTCACCTACGGCTCTAACGGCAAAAAAATCTATAAATCCGAAAACGGCGGCGAAAGCTGGATCAACCTCACCACCCCGCTGCTCGACGGCATCCGACTGACCAATATCCTGGCGCAATACGGAACGGACGGCGGGGTGTACATCGGCGGGGACGGCGCGGTGTTTTACCGCAACAACAGCCACAGCGACTGGCAGCCGTTCAGCAGAGGCCTCCCGCTGAGCGCGGAAACCAACCGCCTGAAGCCTTTTTACCGCGACGGCAAAATCCGAAACGGCTGCTGGGGCTTCGGCGTGTGGGAAGCCGATCTGTACGAACCCTCCGCGGTCATTCCACAGGCGATGTGCAGCGCGCTGGAGGTCGGCTGCGCCCGCGATACAGTCTATTTCAACGACTACTCGGTGCTGCGGCACGAAGGCGCGCAATGGAGCTGGCTGACGCCCGGCGCGGTGTATGCCGAAGGACTGCAAACGCGCACGCCCAAGGTCGTGTACGGCGCCCCGGGTACGTACGCGGCCGTAATGCGCCTGCAAACGCCGACGGGAGTCTTCCTTGATACCCTGCACCTTACCGTTAGCAACCGCTGCGAAGCGGATTCGGTGCCCGGACAGGCGCTCAGCCTAGGCGGCAACAACGCGCCGGGATACGTCGGCCTGCCGCCACTTCAAATCGAAACCAATACCCTGACCATCTCCGCTTGGATCAAACCGGAAGGAACCCAGCCGGAGTACAGCGCGATCTTTATGCTGGACGGTCCGGTAGCGGCCGGACTCAATTTCCGGCCCGGACTGAACGGCCTGGGCTATCACTGGCCGGGCGGACAGTGGTGGTGGAACAGCGGCCTGTCGGCGCCCGCGGGCAAGTGGTCGCACGTGGCGATGGTGGTCACGCCCGACAGCGTTTCCATTTACCTCAACGGCCGAAGGGCGACGCAGGTCTTCCAAGTCGCCCCGGTATTGTTCAACCAAAGCGCCCGCATCGGAAATTACAAAGGCTGGGACGGCCGTTATGTACAAGGCCAGATAGACGAGGTGTGCGTCTATAACCGGTCCTTGAGCCAATCGGAAATTCGCGAAAAAATGCACCTGCGCCGGATTCCTGCCGATGAAAATGCCTTGCTGGCCTACTATCAATTCAATGAATCGGACAACAGTCCGGCTTTCGACCGCGTGGCCACCCGCCACGGATCGCTCGCCGGCAGCGCCGCCCGCGTCGAGTCCACCGCGCCCATCGGTCCGGGCCGCAGCGCCCGGCTGACGGTCGGCGGCGCCGGCACGTATGCCTTCCCCGGCGTCGGCTTGAGCGTGCAGTTTCCGCCCAACAGCGCCTACCCGCTCGGCGAAATCTGCGCCACCCGGATTCAAATTCAACCGGACACCGCCCCCGGCCTCGCCACCGCAAGCGCCTATTGGGCCGTGCATAATTTCGGCGCTTTTAGCAACTTCGGGCAACCGACGGAACTGCGGTTCGACCAACTGGGACCCATAACAGGCCAGCCGGCCGATTACCGCCTCTACCGCAGGGAGGCCGTCGGACATGGCTCCATCTGGACGCTGCTGGACGGCAGCGCGGAAAGCGTAACGCCCGGCCCCGATGGCAGCGTGCGCTTCGGCGCCGGCAACAACGTGGTCAGCTTCGGGCAATTCGCCATCGAAACGCCGCCTAATCCGGCGCATCCGCAAGCAACCGCGCGACAAGCCGAACCGGAACTGCGCGTCCGCGTGTTCCCCAATCCCGCCGCCGGCGCGTATTTTACCGTGCAGACGGATACGGCCGAGCCTTGCGTGTGCTACCTGTTCGACGCCCAGGGTCGCCGGCTGCGCCGCGTGCCGTTTGAAGGCCAAACCCAGGTTGCGATCGGCGACCTGGCGCCCGGGCTGTATTTCTACCGCGTGGAAAGTAAAACGTATATGCGCAACGGAACCGTGGTGTTGGAATGACGTTTTTCGCAGAGCGTATTTCGCCGCCTTCGGCGGCGAAATAAAATAGTGAACGGGTATCTTTTTTTAATTTTTTTCTAAGAAAAAAATTAAAAAAAGATACCCGTTCGAAATATTATTTTTCTTAAAAAAGAATCAAAGGGATTATTGCACACCCCCTGTTAGTCAAAAACGTTCATTGTCACCCAAAATTAGACACTCCCCTTTTTTGTCTCAGACGCGACCGGCTAAGCAGTTACAAAAAAAAATTGAACATTATTAAAAAAAATACCGAACTTTGCAGCCTGTTATAAAGGTCGCGTGTCTTTCGCAGCCTGATTTTTTTCTGTAGATACTTTTTTTGATGATGACATTTGAAGAGCTGGGTCTTAACGACAAGCTCCTGCAGGGTATATACGCCCTGGGTTTCCAAAACCCCACGCCAATCCAGGAATCTGTAATTCCTACCGCACTCACCACCAACGACGACATTGTAGCACTGGCCCAAACGGGTACGGGTAAAACGGCTGCATTCGGTTTGCCCCTGCTGCAACGCAGCAACCCTGAGGCAAAACACGTGCAGGCGCTCATTCTGTGCCCTACCCGCGAACTGTGCGTGCAGGTGGCGGGCGATCTGGCGAATTACGCGCAGGCCGCGCACCAGTACAAGGTCGTCGCCGTATATGGCGGCGCGCCGATTGATCAGCAAATCCGCCAACTCAAATCCGGCGCGCAAATCATCGTGGCGACCCCCGGCCGCCTGGTGGATCTGCTGGCTCGCCAAGTCGTGAGCCTCGACCATGTCGAGCGCGTGGTGCTCGATGAGGCGGACGAAATGCTGAACATGGGCTTCCGCGAAGCGCTCGACATTATCCTCGAGGCCATTCCCCCAAAACGCGCCGTGTGGCTGTTCTCCGCAACCATGCCCGAAGAGGTGCGCCGCATCTCCAAGCTGTACATGAAAAATCAGCAGGAGTTGAGCGCCGGGCCGCAAAATAAAGGGAACGAAAACATCGAGCACATCTATTACGTGTGCCGGGCCGACGACCGCTATTCTACGCTCAAGCGCATCGTGGACGCCACGCCGGGTATTTACGGCCTCGTATTCTGCCGAACCAAGAACGAGACCAAGGAGGTCGCCGAGCAAATGATCCGCGACGGCTACAACGCGGATGCGCTGCACGGCGATTTGGTGCAAGACGACCGCGACCGGGTCATGAACCGCTTCCGCGAGAGCAATCTGCAACTGCTGGTAGCCACCGACGTGGCCGCCCGCGGAATAGACGTGAGTGATATCAGCCACGTGATCAATTATAACCTGCCCGACGAATCGGAAATTTATACGCACCGCAGCGGCCGTACCGGCCGCGCGGGTCGCAAAGGAATTTCGATCAGCCTCGTGACCGGCCGCCAGGAAGAGCGCATTCGCCAAATCGAACGCAAGTTGCGCGTGCCTTTCTCCCGCAAACCGATCCCCACCGGCAAGGAAGTCTGCGAAAAACAACTCTTCCACATTATCCAGAATATCCACGACCAAAAGGTGGAACACGCCGCGATCGAACCGTTCCTGCCCCGGATTTATGAGGCCCTGGCCGATATTTCCAAGGAGGAACTCATCAAACGCTTCGCTAGCGTAGAGTTCAACCGCTTCCTCGAATACTACCGCAACGCGCCGGATATCAACCCCGGCAGTGCCCAAGGGAAAAAATCCGGCGTAGCATCCGGCGCCGGCAAACCGGCGCCAACCGGCCATGGCGGCTTGCAACGCCTGTTCGTCAATATCGGTTCTATGGACGGCGTCACAAAAGGTGAGTTTCTCAAACTACTCGACAAAGAACTCGGTATTCCAAGCCGAGCCGTAGGCCAAATTGATATCAATAAAACCTGCCTGCACGTCGAGGTGGAAGCCGGCTATATCCCCGTACTGAAAGAAGGCTTGGAGGAATTTTCCGTGAACGGCCGCACCGTACGAGTGGACGACGCCACGCCCCCCAGCGGGAAAAAGGGCAAAAAAGACTTCGGCAGCGCGAGAAAGTGGGATAAAGGCGGATGGAGCGATAAAGGCGGAAAAGGGAAAGCGCGCAAAAGGGGATAGCGAAGGGCATAGGCTTTGAAGGCCGGCCGGCTGCCGGGGGTGTATCATAAGTCCGTGAACGATCCGTTAAACAAAAAAATATTTTGTTTGGTCGCCTGTTTTTTTGATTTTTTCTAAAAAAATCAAAAAAACAGGCGACCAAACATTATTTTATTTCGCCGCCGGAGGCAGCGAAATACTTGTGATACACCCCCATCTTATCCGGCCGGATTTATTTAAATAAGAAACGCCTTTTGATATCGGGAGCACGAGCGGGTCGGATAGTTACGAACCTTGGTTACAAATCAACCCACTATGAATAAATATGCTTTCCCCCTGAAAACGACGCTCTTATGCCTCGCATCTCTATTCCTGCTGCACCGCTGCCAACCGCCGATTCCGGAACCGGCAGGCACGGTGTACATCCGCTATGAAGCGGCCGTCACCAGCCTGAACCCGCTGATGGCCGGCGCGGTCGGATATTCCCGCTATGCCGCGGAACAGGTTTTTCAAAGCCTGGGAATTATTGATCCGCAATCGCTCGAATTGAAACCGCTGCTCGCAACGGCCGTGCCCAAAGCGCGCAAAGTAAACGCCGGCCCCTACGCCGGCACGCTGGCCTATGATTTTGAAATTCACCCCAAAGCCGTGTGGGACAACGGCTCGGAAATCACCGCCAATGATGTGCTGTTTACCTACAAACTCATCTACCACCCGCTCCTGCCCACGGGCATCTGGCAAGGGTATCTCGAACAGATGAAAGGGGTGGACGTGGATCCGAACAATCCTAAAAAATTCACGATCTATCTCGGCGAATATTATATCCTGGCCGTCGAAGGGCTCTGCCTGACGCCTATCTACCCGGCCTATCACTACGACCCGACCGGCGCGCTGCGCGATGTGTCGCTGTCCGACCTGGTTAATCCGGAAAAAGCCAAAGAAATCGCCGGCCGTGAAGAACAGAAAGCGTTCGCCGCCGCATTTACCGATCCTAAATTTGCCACCGACCCGGCTTCTATCTCCGGCAGCGGGCCCTATACGCTCGAATCGCTGGACAGCGACCGCGGACTCACGCTCGCGCGCAAAACCGCGTACTGGGGCGATCAGGCGGTGCGGGATAATCCCCTCCTGGCCGCCTATCCCGAAAAACTCGTGTACCGGGTAGTCAAATCGGAAGAAGCCACTGCCAATATGCTCCGATCAGGCGAACTGGATATCGCCCTCAACCTGAACGCCAATACGTTCCTCGAACTCCAACAGGACACCGCCCTCCGCAATGCCTACGACTTCAAAACGATGTGGCAGTCCACCTTCACCCGCTGGCTGTTCAACGCGCGAAATCCCAAACTGGCCGATGTAAAGACGCGGCAGGCGCTCTCCCAACTGGTGGACTACGACTACCTGATCCAAACGGTCTCCGCCGGGCTGGCAAACCGCACGGTCGGCCCCATCCCGCCCAATAAACCCTACTACGCCAAAAACGTCCCCCTGTACCAATATGAACCGGAAAAAGCAAAAACGCTGCTCGCCGAAGCCGGCTGGACGGATTCTGACAACGACGGGGTGCTCGATAAAGTAATTAACGGCAAAAAAACGCCGCTGGAACTGACCGCCCTCTACAGTCCGGGCAGCGCCACCACCACAATGGTCGCAAATTCCATCGTCGAATCCGCCAAAACCGCCGGCGTGAAAATTCTCCTTGTCCCGGCAGAACTGGCTAAAATTTCCAAAGATACCCGCGCCGGCGATTTCGAGACGGCCCTGCTGGCCGCCGGCCCGCCGCCCACGCTGTTCGATTTCTACCAGTACTACCACTCGGCCAGCCTGATTCCCGCCGGCGACAACCGGAGCGGCGTGGTGGATCCGGAACTGGACGCAGTAATCGTACAGGTACGCGGTACGGAAAATGAAGCGGCGCGTAACAAAGCGTACGTCCGGGCACAGGAAATTATTCACGAACTCGCGCCGGAGGTGTTCCTGCTAATGCCGCAACAGCGATATGTGGTGTCCAAGCGCTTCGATTATGTGATTTCTTCCAATAAACCCGGGTTTTACGAACGCTTGTTCAAACTGCGGTGAAACGACGAGCGGGGATAAAATTGAAGCGGTCTCCTACGCATTTACCGACAAGCATTCGGAAAATAAAATTCCGATCGAGCACAGAGGTTTTGTAATAAGCCCCTCGGTTTTTTCTAAAGAAAAAATAATATTTTGAACGGTTGTCTTTTTTTGATTTTTTTTAAGAAAAAAATCAAAAAAAGACAACCGTTCACTATTTTATTTCGCCGCCGGAGGCGGCGAAATACTTTTTACGTTTAAAGTGCCAAATGTTCAATAAACGGCAGTTGATCCGGATAATCCGTCGTAAAATGCAATCCCCGGCTCTCGCGCCGGTGGGATGCCGAGCGCGTAATCAGATAGGCAATCGTAATCAGGTTGCGCAGCTCCATGAGCTGGGGGGAAATGGTAGTGGTGCGGTACAGCTCCTCCGTTTCCTGATACAGCAAATAAAGCCGGTCGAGCGCGCGTTTCAAGCGGACGTTCGAGCGCACGATCCCGACGTAATACGACATGATTTCTTTTAACTCTTTCATGCTTTGCGTGATCAATACCATTTCCTTGGGATCGGTGGTGCCTTCGGCGTTCCAATCGGGAATCTGATCCTGGAAAGACCACTCGTCCAGCCGGGGTTTGATATCTTCAAAGATGCGGTGCGCAAACACCAGGGCTTCCAGCAGGGAATTGGAGGCCAGCCGGTTGGCGCCGTGCAGGCCCGTGCCGGCGCACTCGCCGGCGGCGTACAGGCGGCGGATGCTGCTGCGGCCGTGGGCGTCGGTTTGAATCCCGCCGCACATGTAATGGCAGGCAGGGGCTACGGGGATCATGTCCGCCATCGGGTCAATCCCGATTTCGCGGCACTTGTCGTAGATCGTGGGGAAATGCGCGACAAACGCGTCTTTGTCCAGGCCCCGGCAGTCGAGGTACATACAATCCGTCCCGCGTTTTTTCATCTCCGAGTCAATAGCGCGGGCGACGATATCGCGGGGCGCGAGGGAAAGCCGCGCGTCGTAGCGCTCCATGAAAGTGTCGCCCTCCGCGGTTTTCAGAACGCCGCCGAATCCGCGCACCGCTTCCGAGACGAGGAACGCGGGATTTTCGCCGTTTGGGTGGTACAGCGACGTGGGATGAAACTGCATGAACTCCATACCTTCTACCCGGCCTTTTGCGCGGTACGTCATCGCAACGCCGTCGCCGGTGGCGATGACCGGATTGGTGGTGGATTTGTACACCTGTCCGGCGCCGCCGGTGCACACGATCGTCGCGCGGGCTAAGATCGTATCAATTTCGCCATTCTTTTTATTCAGCGCATAGCAGCCGTAGCATACGATATCCGGCGTTACGCGGATCACCATGCGGCCGAGGTGGTGCTGGGTGATGAGATCCAGGGCGAAATAATGCTCCAACACCTCAATATTGGGCAATTTAGCGGCTTCGGCCATCAGCGCGCGCTGGATTTCCCAGCCCGTCAGGTCTTTGTAGTGCAGGATGCGGTGTTCGGAATGCCCGCCCTCGCGGGCGAGGTCGTAGTGGTTACCGTCCTTTTCCTTGTCGAACCGCGCGCCCCAGTCAATGATTTCCTGCACGCGCAAGGGCCCCTCCTCAACGACCATGCGCACGATCGCTTCCTTGCACAGGCCGTCGCCGGCGTCGAGCGTATCGGCGATGTGTTTCTCCGTGTGGTCCTTTTCGGCGTCCCACACGGCCGCCACGCCGCCCTGCGCATACCGGGTGTTGCTTTCACCCTCCACGGTCTTGGTAAGCACGAGAATCCGCCGCTCCGGAAACTGCCGGGCAGCCTTGATAGCAAAAGTGAGGCCGGCGATGCCGGAGCCGAGGACAAGGAGGTCGGTGTGGATGCGTGCCATGGCGGATAGAATCATGTCACCCCTTCGGGGTTTTGTCTGATCAGTTATTTTAATTCTTTTTTCAAAGGGGTGTGTCACAAGTATTTCGCCGCCTCCGGCGGCGAAATAAAATAATGTTTGGTCGCCTGTTTTTTTGATTTTTTTAGAAAAAATCAAAAAAACAGGCGACCAAACAAAATATTTTTTTGCTTAACATCTCTTTCACGGACTTATGATACACCCTCTTCGGGGTTTTGGCTGATCAGTTATTTGAATTCTTTTTTCAAAGGGGTGTGTCACAAGATTTTATATTTTCGGATAAAACCCCGAAGGGGTGACATTATTCTAGCTCGGTTGGCATTTTGACGTTAAAACCCCGAAGGGGTGACATTATTCTAACCGATAGATCACCCGGGTAAGCCACTTGGCGGTATCAGGCTCCGCCATCGGATCCGTGACATACGATTCGATAACGGGCGCGCCTTGCGTACGGCCTTTATCGAAAATCCAGGCGTCGAGGGCGCGGTGCGCCCTGCCGATGCTGTCGTACCGGCCGTAGTAATCTATGACCATCGTCGAGGCGGGATCGAGGGTGAGGGTTTGAATATTTCGGCCGAAATTTTTTGCTTCAGCCACCGGGATGGCAGCGGCCATATCCGTTTTTTTCGAATTTTCATCCCAAGACCAGTAGAGTCCGCAAGGCGGGCCGCTGATGACGCCGCCGCTTTTTTGCACGGCCTCCAGGATTTTGGGCAGGTTGGCGGCGAAAAACGCGCCGGCTGCGGGCATTTCCACCATTTGCCGGACGATCGCGTACGTTTGCTGCGGCATCTGCTCCTCCCGCGCGCGGAGGCCGAGATAACGCGCCCGGGCTTTGGCCTCCAGGATTATTTTCATGTTTTCCAGCCCTTTTTCATAATCCCGGCCGATGGCAGCGTCCATATCCGTGAGCATGGCAAAGCCGTTCCAGGGAAAAGCAAGGTGCATATCGAAGCCCCACGTCACTTTCGTGAGCGAATCCTTATCTTCAAACTGCATAAAAACCGGAGAAACGCTTTCAAAAGGCTCGGAAAAACGCACTTCGTACGCAATCCGATCGGCTTCCAGGGCGGTTATTTTCTGCGATCCGGCGCCGACGTCCTCGTTGCCCTTCCAGGCATACACCACCCCGACTTCGCCGTCGGTACCGGTGACGGAAGAGGTCATTTTAGGGTCGAGGGGCGACCAGGGCGACCATTCGTTGAAGTTTTTGAAAAAACGCGCGTATTCATACGCCATGTTTTTGGGAACGGCCATCTCCATGCTGCGTTCCACATGGTAGGATTTTTTTCCAAAAATACCCAGCGCGACGATGAGCGCAACGATAGCCAAAACGAGATAGAGCAGGATTTTAAGAATTTTCATAGCAGCGGTGTTTGTGCGTAAACGGGGTTCTTTAAAAAGTCCGTGAACGACCCGTGAAACAAAATAAATCTTTATTTAATGAAAATCGGGTAAAAAGTCCTTTGATTCTTTTCGAAGAAAAATAATATTTCGAGCAGGTGTCTTTTTTTGATTTTTTTCTAAAAGAAAAATCAAAAAAAGACACCTGCTCACTATTTTATAGCAAAGATACGCAGTTTAACCGCATGTTTAAAACGATCGCGCAATCAGGACGGCGCCAAACCCCGTATCCTCGGATTCATCACCCAAAACCACAGCGGCGGCGCCAGCGCCAAAATCACGCTAGCCGGATAGCCGAGGGGGAGCTGCGGACTCTCATCCAGGTGGCGCAGTATCTGGTATTTGCGGGAGGCTTTGTAGTGGTGATCGCTGTGGCGCGTGAGTTCGTACAGGAAGATGCGGCCCATCTCGTGGTCGCTGTTCCACGAATGCGCCGGACGCACGGGTTCCGGCCGGCCGGACGGCAGCATGCGCCGCTGCAATCCGTAGTGTTCCACGTAATTGATGGTTTCCAAGAGTAAAAAGCCTACCACGGCAATCAAAACCGCGCCTAAAAGCCCTTGCAGGCCAAACAGCAGATACACCCCGCCGAGCCAGGCCGACTGGAACAACTGAAAGCGCAGCATCTCATTTTGCCACGACCAGAAGGGCCGGCCGGCCCTCGACAGGCGCTCGGCCTCCAATTTCCAGGCGTTCCGCCAACCGCCGACGGTCGAGCGAATCCAAAAGGTAAACAACCACTCGCCGTAGCGCGCCGTGGCCGGATCGAGGGGCGTGGCCACGTGCTTGTGGTGCCCGCGGTTGTGCTCGATGAAAAAATGCTGGTACAGCGCCGGCAGCAACATCAGCTTGGCCAACGCCTGCTCCCGCCGATCGCTCCGGTGGCCCAATTCGTGCGCGACATTGATCCCGCAGGCGCCGACAATGATGCCCACGCTCAAGGTCAGCCCCGTAAATTCCGAATCGGTCGGCGATTGCCGGGTGATGGTAAAAAGATATTGCCCCACAATGGCAAATAGCAGCGGCGCATTCAGGTACAGCAGCCAATCAAACCAAATCCGGCCGGACTCCTGCGGTTCTTCCGAGTCCGGAACATTCCACACGGATTGCGGCAGAATCCCCTCGAGGGCAGGCAGAATAACAAATGCGAGCACGACCGTCGCCCAAGCCCACG
>JAUMBL010000074.1:0-24288 GCA_032115775.1 Saprospiraceae bacterium
AATAGTTTGCAGACGCTATTTAGCCCCCTGAACGAACAGGAGCATGTCCGATGCGGCGCGGCCTGCGGGGAAAAACGGCAAGCGTCCACTGCGCCCCAGCGCTTAAAAATTTGCCGTAGGGCGTCGCTTCCGGATAGTTTTTTATGGCTTTATGGTTTTAATACTGTTTTTCAGGAACGATCCCCGCTTCGATCAGCCGATCGGCAATTTCATTCAGCTGATCGTCCATATCGTACGCATTTTGAATACCGGCCTGATCGAGCGCCGCGATATTTTTTTCCGAGACATTATCCATTTCCGGATCGGCTGTGTGTAACTCCGGCACGAGGCGATGATACTGATCGCTTTTTCCGATCGAAGAGTAGAGTTTTCGGAGCTGGTAGTCCACCGTTTCCGAGACGCCGCTCATCATGATGTCTATGATAGGCTCTACCCAGGAAATCGTACCCCAGTTCACGGCTTTACTGCGCGGATATGATTTTTTCACCGCGCCGGTACCTACGGACACGATGAACATGCGCGCGGGGTTGAGCAATTCCACGTCGCCACTATCCTTTTTTTCGCCAAAAAGTTTCAGCGCTTCGATCACCGCACACATGGTGGGGTTATTCGCAAAGAGTCCGCCGTCAATGGCGTTTGCCACGAGGCCATCGGCGGAGCGCGCTTGGTGCGGCGGGAAATACGTGGGCGCAGCGGAGGTGCAGCGGGCTACGTCGCGCAAATAAAAATCGAACATCGGCCCTTTCTCCCGCGCATCATGGGAGGTGAAGAACACCGCGCGCCGTTGTTCGATATCGTAGCTGGTAATCAGGCAGGGCCGGATGAGCTCGCTGAGCCGTTTATCGCCCAGTCGTTCTGCCAAAATTCGTTCGATCTGTTCGCCGGTGTACTTTGGCCATTTGAATGCCGGGATCAGGGGGATTCGGCCGGCGGCGGATTTGGAAAAAATTTGTCTGCCGTAATCTTTGTAAAGCGACACGGCTTCGGAGGCGGCGAACTGGGGTGTTTTCGGATCGTTCTGACTGGGCGTCAGCAGAATACAGGTCAGGATACCGCCGGTGGAAGTTCCGGCGATCATATCGAAAAAATGTGCGATTCGGAGCGGATGGGCGGGATCTGCTTTATGGTAGTTTTTCCAGCGCGCGTTTAGTTTGGATTCCAACGCGGCGAGGATACGCGCAGTGAGGAGGCCGCGGATACCGCCACCGTCGAGGCTGAGGATACGGATTGTTCGTTCGTTTGTCATGTTCGAGCCGGGGTAAAAGGTGAGGAATAGCGTAGAACAAAAATAGCGTCTATTTTTGTCTTGGCAAAAAGCGCGCCGCATTTTGCAATAAAAGAAGGCCGTTGCCAAAAAGCGCGCGCATAAACACTACCCGCATTCGCCCTGTTATCCGTTTTTCATCGCCAGCCTTCTCCAGAGACTGATCGCCAGGCCGAGCAACATCGCCAGCGAGCCGATCCAGACCAAGTTGATACCTGGAAACAGAATCGCCTCCAGGACGATATAATCTGAGCGCGGCGCGTCCTCTGCAATTTCGACCGGGATACTCCGCTGCGCGTCCGTCGCCTGTGCGGCCGAGATGGTAAGCAAACCTTTATTGGGGTCAATACTGGAAAACTGGAAATGCAGTCCGAACGCCGACGCCTCATCTTTGAGGCTGTAAGGGCGGTTATCGCGAATCAGATACACCGGCGCGGCCGTATCCCGGTTGCCGTCCGGCGCGGTGATTTCGAGTCGGGCGGCCACGGCGATATCGCCCTCCTCCGGGGTGTAATTTGGGTGCCGGGGCGCCCGTTCCACACTTGTGAACCGCACGAGGTAGCCGTTAAAGGTAAAAGACCCGCCCTCTTTTATCGGAAAATCCTGATATTTTAAATCACTTTCCGTCTTAAAAATTTTTTCCATCGCGGCCTCAGAGAGCCGGATGCGCATTTGGAGCGGCCCGATGTTTGCCGGATGGCTAAATCCGCCCTCGCCCGGACGTATATACATAGCCGGGGCTGCGGGGTAGGCCTGCGGCGATTCGAGGGAATAAGCGCGCATCTTCAGGCCGAAAGCCAAGTCGCCTGGTTTGGGTTTGTAATCGGAATGTTCCGGTTTTTTCGTCAGCGCTTCTACGACCAGATAGTGCTTCGTCGTAAAAATGGTATCGCCGATGCGGGCTTCATACGTGATCCACTTCAGGCTGTCCTCCTGAGCCTTCGCATACTCGGTATCCAATTCCGCTTTAGGCAGCGAGGTGACGTGCGTAAAGATATCGCGATCCCAGTAGTGGCGGGTGGAGGGGTTGGACGCGACGATTTCCGTGAATTGCCGATTGTACATCACGTTAGGCGTCAATACGTATGATTCGCCGGTATAATTTCCGGAGGCGTCGCGTTTTTTGAAACGCACCTGGAATGTGCGGGTTTGGCGCACCACCGTATCCCGCTCATAGGTTACCTCCAGTTCATTCCGAATCGGCATCGGCGCTTCTTTCATCAAGAGGACATTTTTTTGCATCGCCTCGCTGTCGGCGCCTTCGATCAGGCCTTCCATGGCAAATGGATTGGAGGAAAGCCAGATTTTATTGAGTCCGGTGCTCAGGACCCCGAGTACTAACACACCGAATCCGAAATGGGACACCGCCGAGCCGGCCATTTTCAGGTTGCCGCGCGCGATGGTAATCAGGTAATCGATGTTGGCGACGAGTGCAAACATAGCCGCGAACAGCAGCGCGAACAACTGCCAGGCGCGCATATCCAGCCACAAGGCATTCACCATCGTAAGCAATAGAGCGCCTCCGGCTGCGATGCCGATATGGGCGGTGAACTTGCGCGCCCAGCCCGACCAGTTGCGCTCGTTGTACCGCGTAAACTGCCCGATGCCGGTCAGGATACCGATGAACACCGCGATCCAAAGTTGATATCGGTTATGGTGTTCGACCGGATCTTTGAGCGCCGCGCCGACATAGTCCGGATTAAAAGCCTGCATGATTTTATTCCACACCGGCAGCGAGGTGGCGCCTGTAATCAACACGGCGGAAAACAACAAAACCAACGCGCCGATGAACATCCAGAATTCCCGCGCGCGGGCGCTTTCTTCCTCCTGCACAACCGGCACGGTGCGGGAATGCGCGAAAAAAGTTCCGAGCGCCAGCAGCGAGAATGCGGCAATAAACAGCACCAATTGGAATCCAAGCCCCATTTCCGTGAAAGCATGCGCCGAGGTATCGCCCAAAATTCCGCTCCGGGTGAGGTAGGTCGAATAGAGGATCAGGAGAAAGGAGAGGAGGTAAAAGCCGTAGGTACTCTTGATCGAGTGGCCCGTCGCGCGCGCCACCAGGTTGGTATGAATGCCGGCCACGAGCGTCAGCCAGGGTACTAGCGACGTATTTTCCACCGGATCCCAGGCCCAATAGCCGCCGAAAGACAGGGCTTCGTACGCCCAGGCGCCGCCCATGAGAATACCCAGACCCAGAATTGCGCCGGAGAAGAGCGACCAGGGCAGAGCCGGTTTCAGCCATTCCCGGTGTGCGTTCAGCCAAAGTCCTGCAATGGCGAAGGCGAACGGCACAATCGTGGAGGCGAAGCCCAGGAACAAGGTCGGCGGGTGGATGGTCATCCAGTAGTTTTGCAGCAAGGGGTTGAGGCCGTTGCCGGTAATCTGGCTTAGGTAGTCCGCCTGTTTGAAAATAGGCGCGTCCATGATATCTCGCAGCAAATCGAAGGGACTGGCGCCCAACCGGAAATCGCCGAAGTACAATCCGAGAATCATCGAAGCGATAAACGCTTCTGCGAGCGATAACACCGCCAGCACCGGCGTCTCCCACTTGCCGGCGCGGGCCATCAGGACGCCACCTAATATAATATGCCAGAAACTCCACAACAGGAAACTCCCTTGCTGCTCCTTCCAAAAGGCGGAAAAGGTGTATTCAAAAGGCAGATCATTGGAGACGTTTGCCCAGGCGTACTGATATTCGTAATACTTATTGACGAGGATAAAAAACAAGACGCCGATTACCCCGAAGGTAGCCGCTCCATGCAATCCGAACGAAATCCGGCCGATTTTCCGCCAGCCGGCGTATTCCGCCGTTTCCCGGCGTTGCGTAGCGGCAAAAAAAGCGGCGGCGGCCAGCAGGGAGGCCACGAAAGAGAGCACCGCCAGCAGGTGGCCGAGTTGTCCGGGCAGGAGGTGTTCGCCAATATATTCCATGTCGGGTAGTTTTTGTGTAATAGAAACAGCATCTCAGACAGCCCGCGGCGATACGCACAGGCCTGCGGTCGCAATCCTTTAGGTGCCCTTTTCAGCGCGGATATACACCTCTTGATCCTGGTATTTCGAGGGGCATTTGAGCAGCATATCCGAGGCGGCGAAATGATCGCCCTGCATCTGGCCGGTCAGCACAACCTGTTCCGAACGCTCAAAATCCTGCGGTTTACCGGCCAGCAGCACCACCTTCCGGACGTCGCCCGCATCGTCGCGCAAATAGAACGACAAAAAGTTAGGATCCTTCTCGGGGTTATACTCCACCGGTTTATCTTTAACTAGTTGGCCGACCAGTTTGACCCGGTCGCCGTTTTCAGTAGCCTGCGCAAAATTGGCGTAGGTCGTTACATCTTTGCTGGCAGAAATCAGAATGCCGACCGCGACGGCTACGACGAGAATGGCGAGAATATGTGATTTTTTCATGCGAAATTTTATCTTTGAAAAAGGGTACGATCGCCTGCAACGGCGTGCGCAAAATTACAACGTTTAGGATTGGCGCTATGCCATATCTCTGACATTTTTAGCGGTGGTTGTTTTCGCAGATACGCCAGATCCTTTCAAACATTGCAATACGGTTCAATGTTTTCGCCATCACCTTATTTACGCCCGGGGAGTTGCCTTTGGGGGCAATACTGACGCGCTTCGGAGCACCGGTCTCAATACCGGACTCCAGGCGCGCCTACCTCGGAAAGCAACCGGTTAAAAACAGAGGCGCGATTGACATGTTTTTTTTGGAAAAAACACGCGAATCCGCAGAATTTTAACCGGATTTTAAGATTGATTTCGTACTATTGCGGGACAAAATGCGCAAATGCAGAAGCGGTGCGCGAAATCCGAAGAAAACTCGGAAATCCACCCCGCAGTAAAGCATAAAATCAAACGAATTGCCAAGAGCGAGTTTTGACTATGGGATTGACGCCGCGCGATATTTTCCGCCTTTTTTTCTTCTCCGGACTGCTTTCCGGGTTACTGGGGTTGCATGCTGCGCCGCTACGCGCGCAGGAAGCGGTTGAGCCTGACTCCAGCCGCTACTACCTGGCGGTATTAGAAGATTTGGCGCGAAATAATCAGTTTGAAAAAGCAGAGATTGAAGCGGGTAATTTCAGAAATTACCTCGACGAGAGCGCTCTGCCCTGCCCTGCAGAAGCAGTGCCGCTGGTCACGGGCGTTTACCGCGCAAACGGCAATACCCAGGGCGCCATGCGGTTTCTCGGAGAGGCTGAAATAGACGCCCGGTATGCGCGCGCATCCGAAGAAAAGGCCGCGCTGCTCCGCGCCTTGGTGCGCGCTTTCGAGGAATGGGCCGAACCGGCCAGGGCGTTATCCAACCAAAAACTGCTTACAACCGTCCAAGATACGCTGAGCGTACGGCGCCTGACGACAGAATCTGCTTTGTGGCAACAGCAACTGGACTCGCTGCAGCAGATCCGCCGCCTGGAGCGCCGCGCCGGAGACCGCATTCTGCACGTCGGGCGCTTAGAAGCGGTCATCGCCGCTTTTGTTCTAATCGCGCTGCTCGGCGCGCTGTCTATCAGCAACTACCGGAATGCCGCGCGCTGGCGCAGGCGGTTGTTGCACAAAGATATCGAGATGGATTTGTTGCGGGCAAACTTGCAATCGAGTATCGAATCCGTCCCGCCGTTCGTAGCGGAAGCGCAGAAAAAAACGGAAATCGGCCCGACGGAGCCGGCGCGTACTTACTTCAAAGGCGTGGAGGGTACGGGGCAAACCGCACTGGTCATAGAACCCAACCGGCAAATATCGTTGTACCTGAAATCGCTGCTGTCGGATCGCTTCCACGTAGAGACCGCCCACTCGGCGCCGGAGGGCATCCAAACTGCCGAGCGTTTGCTACCCGATCTCATCGTGTGCGACGCCGTTTTAAACGGACATTCCGGCATAGATATCGCCCGACAGCTGAAATTGTCTGAAAAAACCGGCCATATCCCGGTCATTCTGCTGTCCGAACGGCACGGGAATGAAGGGAAATTGGACGCCCTGCGCGCCGGCGCAGACCTGTGGTTTGTGCGGCCGTTTTCCGGCGATGCGCTGAACGCATCCGTCCAACGTATGCTGGAACAACAAAAACAACAACAGGCCGCTTTTTCGCGGTTCATGCACTTGTATTTTACGAGCAACCGCCCGACCATTCCGGATGCGTTTCTTCAAAAAACGGTGGCACTGATTGAGGCGCAGCTCAGCAATCCGGATTTTATGGCCGATGATTTGGCTCGAAAACTGCAACTGAGCAACCAGCATTTCACGAAAAAACTCCGCGCCCTGACGGGCAAGGAACCGGCTCAACTAATCCGGGAAATGCGCTTGGAAAAAGCAAAAACGTTGCTGGAAAATCGCGCCGCGCCGCCGCAAACAGTGGCGGAACTCGTTGGCTTTAGCAATGGCGGTTCCTTCGCGATCGCTTTTAAAGAGTATTTCGGAGAAAACACCCTGCTTATCAAGCCTTGATCCTGCAGTTCTTCAGTTTACCGCAATTTCCCCAACACCGCTTTCACACGCCGGATAGCCTCCCGCAACTGCGCTTCCGAGGCTGCATAGCTCAGGCGGAAACACCGGGGATCGCCGAACGCAGCGCCGGATACCAGCCCAACATACGCGTTGGTCAGGATGTAATCGCAAAAATCATCGGCGTCCCGAATCACCGTGTGGCCGTCGCTCTTGCCAAAAAATGCGCTGATATCGGGAAACACATAAAATGCGCCCTCCGGATGGTTGGTGTGCATACCCGGAATTTCAGACAGCATAGACAGCACAATGTCCCGACGTTCGCGGAAGGCTTCCCGCATAGCGTCGGTGGGCGCCAGGCTGCTGGAAAGCGCGACTGCACCCGCTTTCTGGCCGAAAGAAGAGGCGCCGCTGGTGACCTGTCCTTGAATTTTGGTGCACGCGTCGGCAATAAATTTCGGCGCGCCAAGGTATCCGAGCCGCCAGCCAGTCATCGCAAAGCCCTTGGCAAAACCGTTGACCGTGATGGTGCGGTCTTTCACCTGCGGGAAGGAACCGATGCTAACGTGTTCGTGGGTAAAATTGATATACTCGTAAATTTCATCGCTCACCACATAGACATGCGGATGTTCGGCCAATACGTCGGCATAGGCCTCCAGTTCCTTCCGATCAAATACCGCGCCGGTTGGGTTGCAGGGCGATGAAAACAGCACAAATTTTGTGCGCTCGGTGATCGCCAACTCCAATTGCTCGGGCGAAGGCTTAAATTCCCGTTCTACCCCGGCGTACACCAGTTTTGGAATGCCGCCGGACATCCGGATAATCTCCCAATAGGAAACCCAATACGGCGCAAACAACACCACCTCATCGCCCGGATCAAGCAGTGCCTGGCAGAGATTGTAAATGGATTGTTTGGCGCCATTGCTCACGACAATCTGATCCGGGCGATAATCCAATCCGTTATCGCGTTTGAATTTTTCGCTGACCGCCTGGGTGAGTTCCGGCAAGCCGGCTACCGGCGTATATTTGGTGTAGCCGTCTTTTAAGGCTTGGAAAGCGGCTTCTTTGATGTGATCCGGGGTGTCAAAATCCGGTTCGCCTAAACTTAAACTAATCACATCGTGGCCTAATGCACGGAGTTCGCGCGCCATGCGGGCCATCTTTAAAGTCTCGGATTCTGCCAGTTGCGATACGCGGTCGGATAATACTTGATGGGTCGTATTCATTATAAACGCATTTGTATTCGTATTCTTTGCTGGGTTAAAGGTACAAAAAGAACAGGAATCGCCTCGCAATTAAGTTTCCTTATAAACATTTAGCGTACCTTTACCGTTCAAGAAGATATTTATCCAAAACCGACATTTCGGTTGCCTTTGACATTGAAAAAATACCACTATACGTTATGACGCACAAAATTGACCATCTGGACAGCATGCAGTTGATCCGACAAAGCGCCCGGGATTTCGCCGAAACGCATATCCGTCCGCGCCTGATGGAATGGGACGAAGCGCAACACTTCCCCATCGAACTCTTCCACCAGATGGGCGAACAAGGATTCCTCGGCGTTTTGGTTCCAGAAGCATACGGCGGCGCCGGACTAGGCTACCAGGAATACATTACGGTCATTGAAGAAATTTCTAAAGTGTGCGGGTCTATCGGATTGAGCGTGGCCGCGCATAACTCGTTGTGCACGGGGCATATCCTGCAATTCGGTACCGAAGCGCAAAAACAACAGTATCTGCCGAAACTGGCCACCGGTCAGTGGATCGGCGCCTGGGGTCTCACGGAGCCCAATACCGGCTCAGACGCCGGGCGCATGCAGTGCGTGGCGCACCAAGACGGCGATTATTACGTCATCAACGGCACAAAATCCTGGATTACCCACGGCATCAGCGGGCATGTGGCAGTCGTCATTGTCCGCACCGGCGAATTGCTCGACAGCCGAGGCATGTCGGCTTTTATTATAGAGCGCGATACGCCGGGCTTCCGCGGCGGAAAAAAAGAAAATAAACTCGGTATGCGCGCCAGTGAAACCGCAGAACTGATTTTTGATAACTGCCGCGTCCACAAAAGCCAACTGCTGGGCCAGGAGGGCGAGGGCTTCATCCAATCTATGAAGATTTTGGATGGCGGTCGTATTTCTATTGCCGCCCTCTCGCTGGGTATTGCAAAAGGCGCCTACGAAGCGTCCGTTAAATACGCGAAAGAACGCCATCAATTCGGTCAGCCCATCGCCAATTTCCAAGGCATCAGCTTCAAAATCGCGGATATGTCCACCCAGATTCAGGCAGCCGAATTGCTCACACGCCATGCTGCCGACCTGAAGAATGCCGGACAAAAATGCACAAAGGAATCGGCGATGGCCAAATACTATGCCTCCGAGGTGTCCGTGGCCGTCAGTACCGACGCGGTGCAAATTCACGGCGGTTACGGCTACACGAAGGATTTTCCGGTGGAAAAATTTTACCGCGATTCCAAACTCTGTACGATTGGAGAAGGCACCTCCGAAATTCAGAAGTTGGTAATCTCCCGCGAGATACTCAAATAATTCTCCGGAAACATTGGAATTCGGTTATCTTTGGGACATTGTTCAAGCAGCAATCGTCTCCCTGCCATGCTTTCTTCCGACACCCTTCAGTTCCTCTACGATCTGAGCCGCAATAACAACCGCGACTGGTTCGAACAAAACAAACCGCGCTACGAAAAGTCGGTTAAAAAGCCATTCGAACAAACCGTAGCGGCTATCATCGAGTGTATTCAGGTCTTCGAGCCGGATTTCCGAATCACGCCCAAGGATTGTGTGTTCAGAATGCATCGCGATACGCGTTTTTCCAACGATAAAACGCCGTACAAAACGCATATCGCCGCCGTCTTTACCCCCCGCGGCCGGCAGACGCTGCATCATCCGGGCTATTACCTACACGTAGAATACGGCGCGCTGGAACTCGGCGGCGGCGCGTATTTTCTGGAAAAAGAGCCGCTGCATAAAATGCGCACGGCGATCGCGCAAGACCCGGACACTTTCCGAAGCCTGATCGAAGCGCCTGAATTCCAGCAAAAATACGGCGGCTTACAAGGCGAGAAGAACAAGATCTTACCGCCTGAATTTAAAGCGGCGGCAGCCAAAGAGCCGCTGTTGTACAACAAGCAGTATTATTTTATGGCCGAGCTGGATCCGGAACTGGCGCTCGGACCCGGTTTTCCCGATTTGGCAGCGGCCCATTTCCAAAGTGCGAAACCGTTGAATGATTTTTTTCGGAAAGCGCTAGTGCCGCGTCCGGTGAACAGTGTGTGAATTGGGGAGACAAATTTTGTCTTCATCAAGGCGCGAGAAGGGCGCAATACGGGATATTGTAACCGCCGAGCAATGCAGAGGAAGGGAAAATTGGGCCGCCATATTCATACGCTATTTGCCGGACGCGGCACTGGACTGATCTCAGCGTTTCAGTCTAAAAATGCGCCCCTGCATATCTGCAATCCAGGGCCGCCCTGCTGTATCTACTGCCAAGGCTCGAGCGGCAAATGGGCATTTTTTCTTTTTCCACGTATTCCCCTTCCGGTACGCCGGCGTACCATCCGGCAGGATGATCCAGACATGATGTCCGTTGATTGCGATGGCTCGGGCCTCCCCAGGCATGTCCGTAAACTGGTTCTTGCCATTCGGAGCCATTGCAATACGCCCGGCATCATCCACGATCCAGACTTGTCCGTCGGCATCTACAGCCAAATCCACGGCGCCTTTTCCCAGGGCGTTCCAGCCGGCGCCCGTCCAACGCCAGACGCCCCGACCGCCTGGTAGTTGGTCCGCACCCAGGGCGTACACGCTGCCATCTGCGCCGGCGGCGATATCAGACAGGGTTCCCGGCGCCCGGAAATAGCGACCGTCCTGCAGGTAATAAGCCGAACCGGTGGCGCTAACGAACCAGAGTTTTCCTGCCGGTCCGGCGGCAACGCGGCGGGCTGGAACGCCCTCGGCCTGCATCGGCAGCCAGGCCGTATCCTGCCACAGGGCGATGTTTCCGATGGTACGCGCGGTATCCACGATCCAGACGCGCCCGTCGAAGCCGATGGAAAGATCATCGGCGCGCCCGGGTACCGGCAGCCATTGCTGGGCACGCAGCAACAGGGCGCTGTGAAGCAGGATCGGCAGGAAGAGATTTTTCATTTTACGGAGCCCGGTTGCAACTGCCGGACATAGTCCAGCACCGGGTCGCGGCCTTCCCGAAAATCGGCAAATTGCAGGGGCAGCAACACGTCGGGGTACAGTGCGTCTTTTGTATTTTTAGGAGCCGCGAGCAGGGTTCGCGGATGCACGACAAACACGTTTGAGTTCGGCAACTGGAATTTATCCTCTTCGCCGGTGTACACCGGCCGTTCGCCGGTCGGCTCGCCGATGAGTTGGGCTTTCGTGAACTCCCGGAAGGCCAGGGCGATGCGCGTGGGCGCCGGCGCCGTGTAGCCGTTTATCGCAATAAACAGACGGCCGGGCTTATTGATCTCTTTCTCGGCGCCGAGCAGTTTCGCGAGCGCAATACCGTCTTCCGGCAGTCCGCCCCGGTTGAAACGCAGATCGAGGAAGAATCGGGCGTCTGGATAAGCGCGCATAATTTGCAGCAACGAATCCACCACCGGCTGGAAAAGCGGCAATTGTCCGGTATTTTCCATATCGCCGCGCGCTTCTGCCATTTCCCGACTCAGACAGATATTGTACTGTAGGAAAAATATCTGCTGTTCTTCCATCCAGATATACTTGTACAGTTCTTCGATAGAAACCGGTTGCCAGCGCAGATCCGGATTTTTAGGGGACAGCTGCGCCGGCATCATGTCCGACCGGCCGGCTTTACGCATATCCGGCGGGTACACAAACACCGTAGTCGTTTCGCCGTTTGGATTTTCTAATTCCAGTGCCAGGGAGTCGTTGCGGCTGAGGCCGGCTAAGCGGAATGCCAAGGGAAAACGGAGCCACATCGGGCCGTCGCGCTTGAGTCCGGCCTGGTTATCACTACCGACGTAGATATTGAGTTTTTCCAGCGCGGTCTCCGGATCCAGGCCGTTGATGGTGCGAATTTTTTTTCCTAATGCGGGTTCAAATTTTTGCACGGTGGCGCTTGCGTACAAACCGTCGGCATACCAACCGAATGCGATTGGGATCACCTTATTGGTTTGCAGCAGTTGGACGAACTCGAGTCGGGTTTTTGCATCCACGGCGCGCGCTACGGCGGTTTGGAGTTCGAGCGCGACCCGCAGATCCGATTTTTGTTCGACGCCGGCTGCTATCCCGTCGAGGGCTGTATGCCACATCTCCGGCGTGATCCGCTTAAAAAAATCGGGGTGACGGGCGGGCAATTCTTTTTTAAGAAAAGCGATATCAGCCTGCCACTGCTGGGGCGTCAGTTGTGCGAAGGATACCGCAGCGAACAGAAAGAAAGCCGGAATAAGCAGAAATTTGTGCATAAAACGGATCAGAAATTTGAAGGAAACAAAATACAGGGCGCCGAAGTTCTCGGCAGTTTAAAACAGGCTGGTTTTTCTTTTTCGCGTACTGCTGCCGCCAAGGCCGAGCACGCCAAGCAGTCCGCGGGTCAGTTCGCGCGCAACTACCCGGCCGACCTGCCGGGCCATTGGATTTTTCATAATGGTTTCAACCATACTGTCATCCTCTTTTTCTTTTTGAGGGCTTGCCTTTGCGGGTTGTTCGGCGGGTTTTGCAGCGGCTATTTGCTGTGCCTCTGCAATTTTTTCCTTGAGTATTTCATAGGCGCTTTCGCGGTCAACCGCCTGGTTGTATTTAGCGGCGACGGCGGACTGCGCGACTTGGGCGTCGATTTCCACGGGCGTCAGGATATCCATCCGGCTTTGCGGCGGCCGCATCAAAGTGTGCGCCAGCGGCGTTGGGATGCCTTTTTCGTTGAGTACACTGACAAAGGCTTCGCCGATTCCCATTTGCGTGAGCAGGTCTTCCGTTTTATACCAGCTGGTCAGCGGGTAATTTTCTGCGGCCAATTTAATTGCCTTGCGGTCTTTGGCGGTAAAAGCGCGCAGCGCGTGTTGGATTTTAAGGCCCAGTTGGGAGAGAATGCTATCGGGGATATCCGCCGGATTTTGGGTAATGAAAAATACCCCGACTCCTTTGGAGCGAATGAGTTTGATAATCGCCTCCAACTGTTGCATCAGCGCGGGCGTGGCCTCTTGGAAAACCAAGTGCGCCTCGTCTATGAAAATACAGAGTTTGGGTTGCTCCAGATCGCCTTCTTCCGGGAAAGAGGCGTAAATTTCCGCCAGCATTTGCAGCATAAACGTAGAGAACAATTTCGGACGATCCTGGATGTCCGTCAGGCGCACGATACTCATCACGCCGCGGCCGTTTTCGTCCATGCGGCAGAGATCCTGTACGTCGAAGGACAACTCGCCGAAAAAGGCGTCGGCGCCCTGCTGTTCCAGTTCCACCACCTTTCGCAGGATCGTGGCGGCGGTGGCGGCGCTGAACTGTCCGTACTCCGCCTCCATAGCGGCCTTCCCTTCATTCCCGAGGAACTGCAACACTTTTTTGAAATCTTTCAAATCCAGCAGCGGCAGGTTGTTGTCTTCGCAGTATTTAAAAACGACGGATACTACCCCACCCTGGGTATCATTTAACGCCAGAATCCGGCTGAAGAGCACGGGACCGAACTCCGTGACGGTAGCACGCAAACGCGCGCCTTTTTCACCGGAAAGCGTCAGGAATTCGACCGTATTACCAACAGGATGCCAGGAAACGCCGATTTTTCCACATCTTTCCGTGATTTTAGGATTATCCGTACCCGGCATCGCCAAGCCGGAAAGATCGCCTTTGATATCCATCAGCATGCTGGGGACGCCGTTGGCGGCCAGTTGCTCTGCCAGTGCCTGCAGGGTTTTCGTTTTACCAGTACCGGTGGCGCCGGCAATCAGACCGTGGCGGTTGAGGGTCCGCAACGGCACGGTGATTTGTAAACCGGGAATTGCTTCGCTATCGAGCATGGCGCCGCCTAATACGACCGAGGCGCCTTTAAACGTATAGCCGGCCTGGATTTCAGCGATAAAATCTTCCTTTGTAGGCATAGGAAATAAAATATTCTAAAATGAAGCGCCAAAATTAGGGCTATCAATCCAAATTAAGGGAAAAAGGAGGACTATTGACGAAATATTTAGAAAAGAACGCCCCCCGGAACGCTGCGCCACTACCCTTTCACAGGTAATCTTCCATCCCGTTGCATTATTTATGAAAAAAATTGGTCAGGAAACGCTACTTTTGTTCAAAATCCCGCCGAAGTATCATTGAATTTCAGATTTTTGTTTCCGCGCGGCAAATTTTATTTTAAAATACATTGAATTTTTCGCCTTCATCCCCCGGATAAGGCCATAAATTCCACCTTTTTAAAACAAATTTTTTTTGCACTCGCCTCAAAATTAGGTAACTACTAAGCCGGTCGCGTCTGAGACAAAAAAGGATCCATTTTTTGCCAGACGAAACGATTTTTTGCAGGCCGTAGCAGCGCTACGGTCAAAAAAATTGCGAAGTATGGCGGAAAATGGGACTTTTTAGGCCAGACTGCGAGCCGGCTAAGTAGTTACATAATTAGAATCTAAACATCCGCTAAACGACACATTGCGTGTGTTTTAATTACATTTTAATCCCTTAAATGCTGTATTGGAACAAATATTTCTGTGTCAAAGAAACTTATTTTTCCATTCATCAAAACCGGTTTATGATCAGAGTTTATTTAATTATTCTATTCTGTTGTTGGGCTGCTGTAGGCTCGCTACATGCCCAATTCGGCGCTTGCAATAATAACGTACCCGGGGCTTCCAACTGTGCGCAAGCGTGCACCTATTGCGATATCAACGGGTTAGAGGACATCAACAATGTGCCTTTCCAGGGGAGCGCGCCGCCGGTTATTTGCGGGGGCACCATCGTGCTCGAAAACCCTCGGTGGTACCAGTTCATTGCCGGTAGTCCGGGCATCACGATTGTCATCACACCCATCAACTGCACCGGCAGCGGTGTTTTGGAAGCCGCCCTGCTGTTCGACTGCGGTCTTCCGGTCGCCTGCGCGCAAGCCCCCGGCCCCGGTAATCAGGTGATACTGAACGGACCCGGGTTGGTCGTCGGCGCAGCCTACCAATTGGTCGTGGACGGCTTAAACGGCGGCATCTGCAGTTACAAAATTTCGATACTCTTCGGCTCCGCCTCCCCGCTGCCGCCGACGCCGATTGATTCGATCATCGGGCCGAGCGCCGTTTGCCCGGGCGCTACGGTCACCTATTCGATTCCCGCCGTCGGGAATGCGCTGTCGTATCTCTGGACGGCGCCCCCCGGAAGTTCCATCAACGGCGGCTCTAACGTGGCGGTGTTGCCCGCCCTGAACGGTTTTCAGGCGGAAATTAAATTCGGCAGCGTCGGCGGCGTGGTATGCGTCACCGCATCCAACCCCTGCCATCCGCCGGTTACCAAGTGCAAGCCGGTCAGTAACACGCCGCTCGCCATTACCCAACTTCCGGACGAAGTCATTTGCAATGAGCAAGCGCCTTACGCTTGGCCGGAACAACCTTTCACGACCCTCGGCCTCCCGGGAACCTATACCCTGACCTCCACGCCTTATAAATCTTTTCTAGGCTGCGACAGCATCGTCCGGCAAAAAATTACGATTCTGCCGCTGAAAACAAGGGTGCTGCCGCCCAGCTGGCTCTGCGAAGGCGAATGTTTTACCATCAACGGCGCTGACTATTGCGAAAGCGGAACCTACCAGGAATTACTGACCACTGCGCAAGGTTGCGACAGCCTGGTCGTGTTTACCCTTATAAAAATACCGGTGCGCGCCGTTGTGCAAAAGCCGGACACCATCACCTGCGCAGTTCCGACGGTGACGCTGACCAGCGACAGTTCCACCACGGGCAATACGGTCATCTATAATTGGATTAACGCTGCCGGACAAACGATCAGTACCGGCCCGACCGCCGTTGCGACCGCTCCGGGGCAATATTCGCTGATTGTCACGAATTTCGGCGGCGGACGCGCCTGCCGCGATACCGCCACGGTCATCGTACCCGGCGCACTCGAGGTGCCGAGCGCCTCTGCCGGCGCACCGCAAGTGCTCAATTGTTTCGTCACCCAACTTCAACTGCAGGGCGCCGGTTCTACCGGGTCGTCATTCAGTTATTTCTGGACGGCCTCCAACGGCGGCAATATCGTTTCCGGCGGTAATACGTTAACACCCCTCGTCAACGCAACCGGAACCTACACCCTGCGCGTCACCAATACGCAGAACGGTTGCTCCGCGACCTCGATTACCAGCGTGAGCCAGCAAAACACGCCGCCGAGCCTGGACGTGCAGGGCGGCACGCTCACCTGCCTCTCGCCCGCCGTCATCCTGCAGGATACGACCAATGCCGCAATTCCGGGATATGCCTGGAGCGGCCCGAACGGATTTAGTGCGAACCAGCGCAATCCGTCGGTACAAGCAGCGGGAGATTACCTGCTCGTTGTAACAGACAGCCTTACGGGCTGTACCAGCTCGGCGACGGCAACTGTCCTGGCTGATAACGCGCCGCCGGGCGCCACAGCAACCGGAGGCGTGTTGAACTGCCTGGCCGACAGCATCACGCTGAACGCCGGCACGCCCGCACCAAACGCAAGCTTTACCTGGACAGGCCCGAATGGCTTCACCTCCAGCCTGCAAAATCCTACGGTGGAGACGGCAGGCGAATATGCCGTCACGGTGACTGGCACAAATGGTTGCACCAGCACGGCAAACGCCGAGGTATCGTTGAATAATACGCCGCCGGGCGCCGACCTGTCGGTCTCTGGTAGCCTGAACTGCTTCAACAGTACCGTGAATATCATCGCGACCAGCAATGCCAACCCGGCCAATTTGCTGCATATCTGGTCGTTGCCCGGAGGCGCCCAGGATACGACCGGGACGGTGGCCGTTTATGCTGCTGCGGCAGCAGGCGTTTACGCAGTGACGATTACAAATATCGTCAATGGCTGTACCAGTACGGATACGATTGAAGTGCTTCGCTTTGAAAATGTCGGCGCCGCGATCGAAGACGCCCAAAACCCGCGCTGCTTCGGTGCGAACGACGGCGTCCTGCATGCAGCCGCAAGCGGCGGCAACGGCACGTACACCTTTACCTGGAACAACGGCGCCTCCACGTCGTCCGTAACCGACTTGAACGCAGGGACGTACACCGTGACAATCACCGATGGACAAAATTGCACCGCCACCGCCACCGCCACCCTCAGCCAGCCCGATCTGCTGAGCGCCAACGCTTTCGCGACGCCGCAAAGCAGCAACGGCGCCCAGGACGGCAGCGCCGGCGCGAATCCGGGTGGCGGAACACCGCCTTATAGCTTCCTGTGGGAAACTGGCGATACGACGGCGTCCATTTCCGGGCTTCTCCCGGGCGCATACACCGTAACCGTTACGGATGCGAACAACTGCTCCAGCGTGGAAACGGTGAATGTCAATCCGTTTAATTGCCTGCTCAACGCCGTCCCCAATCCTACGCAGATCGCCTGTTTTGGCGCCGGCAACGGCATTGCCGCCGTGACGATTACTGGCGGACAAGCGCCTTTTAACTACCTGTGGAGCACCGGCGATACAACGGAAACGGTCGAAAACCTTGGCCCCGGCACAATTACCGTATCCATCACAGACGCGGCAAATTGCCCGCTCGAATTGGTGTTTTCGATCACCCAACCGCCCCTGCTTTCCGCAAACCCGAGCGCGAATCCGACTTCCGGCCCGAACGCATCCAACGGATCCGTGAGCGCGGCGCCGGTCGGCGGCGTCCCGCCCTACCAATATAATTGGAGTACCGGCGACACCGAAGCGTCCGTGGATAATTTGCCCGGCGGTTGGTATGTCGTAACGGTCACGGACAATAATGGTTGCAGCGCCACGGACAGCATTGAGGTACAAACGGGGAATTGCAGCCTACTCGCGAATTTCCTCATCATACAACCCCGCTGCCACGGGAACCCGGACGGTAAAATCACGGCCGTGATCGCCGGTGGCACGCCGCCGCTCACGTACACCTGGAGCAATGGCAGTACCGGTAGTACAGCCGACAATCTGGCTGCGGGCATGTACTTTGTTACCGTGACAGATGCCGGCAACTGCGAAATTACGGACTCGATTACGCTGTCCGAACCGCCGCTGCTGGATCTGCAAATTACCAGCATCGTGGACGTCGCCTGCGCGAATAGTCCGGAAGGCGCCATTACCGCTTCCGCCGCCGGCGGCGTCGGTATGCTCACGTATCTTTGGAGCAACGGACAGACGGGGCCGATCGCTACTGCGCTCGTTGCCGGCGCCTACAACGTAACCGTCACCGACGAAAACAGTTGCACGCAAACCGCCCTTGTCGTGGTCTCCGCGAACGACCCGATTCCGCCGGTCATCACGGCGTCCGATGTCACGGTTGCACTCGGCCCTTCCGGCTCCGTGACCCTGACGCCGCTGGTACTGGGCGCGTCCATTACCGACAATTGCCCGCAGGTAACGCAGATCATTTCGCCGAATGTGTTCAATTGCAACCAGTTGGGCGCGCATGTAGTCGTCCTGACAGCCATAGACGCAGCGGGCAATTCGACGAGCCAGACCATCACCGTTACGATCGCCGACCTGTCGGCCCCTACCCTGACCTGCTCGCCGAGTGTCACGCGCTGCGCGGGGAATGCAACCGTCACGTATCCGCTTCCGACGGCCACGGACAACTGTCTCGGCGCCGGCGGCAGTTTTGCCTTGGTGAGCGGCCTGCCGAGCGGCTCGGAGTTTCCGGAGGGCGCCACCACGGTCAGTTATAGTTATACCGATGGCCAGGGAAATGTCGGCGCCTGTTCCTTCGAAGTGACGATCCTGACGCCCCTCGTCGCCAACGTGGATACGGTCATCAACGATATCGCAAACCAAGGCATTGGCGGCATCCGGATCAGCGTCGGCGGAAGCCTGTCGCCGTACAGCTATCAGTGGGAAAAAGACGGTCAGGGTATCTCGAATACTACACAGGATATAGGCAACCTCCAGGCAGGAACCTATTCCGTGACGATCACGGATGAAAATGGCTGTACCACAACGCTCAGCGGTATTGTGGTACAAAGTTTGGTTTCCGCGAACGAGCCCGACTGGGCAGCCGCCGTGGGGATTTTCCCGAATCCCACCAGCGGGCTGGTACAGATCGTGCTGCCTGAATCCTGGCGCAACGCGCAGACGGATCTGGCTGTGTACGACCTGGTTGGAAGAAAAGTAAGCGCGCGACACAGTACAGGGACGAATAAACTAACGCTCGACTTGCAGGCGGTGCCCGCGGGCGTGTACACGCTGGTGATGCAGGTGGATAAACGGCAGATTGTACGAAAAATCGTCAAAAGCGAGTGATTGGGATGAGGGTGTGTCACAAGTATTTCGCCACCTCCGGCGGCGAAATAAAATAATGTTTGGTCGCCTGTTTTTTTGATTTTTTCTAAAAAAATCAAAAAAACAGGCGACCAAACAAAATATTTTTTTGCTTAACGGATCGTTCACGGACTTATGATACACCCCCATCTAACCTAGATAAATTTCTGCCAGGGTTTCCAGGCGGCGCGGATAACTTTGAGGTGTTGTTTTTCCCGGACGGCCGGATCGAAAAAGACGATACCGAAGTGGAAGCAGTCAATGCTGAGCGTCACCTGTTCCAAGGCGCAAATTTGCTCCCAGGCGGCGGTCATATCAGGCGACCAGTAGATATCGTCGAAGATAAAAACCGAATCTGTCGTGGCAAAGGGAAGGCATTGCGTTGCATAGCGCAGCGTAGCCGCGCTGCGGTGGTCGCCATCAAAATAAATGATATCTGCCCGGCCGAGCGTTTCAAGCGCCAGGGCCAGCGTTTCTGAAAAATTGCCGGTTCGTATTTCTGCCGCGCACAATTGAAAGCGGAACAGATTGTCCCGGGCGATTTGCGCGCATTCCGGGCAGCCTTCCAGGCCGATGTACCGCGATTTTCGGACGGCATTGTGTAGGTACAGGGCGCTAATTCCGAGCGATGCGCCGATCTCCAGCAGCGATGCGGGCTGTCGCCAACGCGCCATGCGGAACAGAAACCGGCCTTTTTCCGGTGTAGATGCCGCGCTTTGCAAGATATGGCGATTACTGCGCACGCCGGATTTGCCCGTTCCGAAATCGATATGGAGGTGCGAGGCGCGGGCCCCTTTCAGCGCCCGGCGGCGGCGCTCGATGTCCCTGAAAAAATAGTAAAAGCGATCGTCTTCTAGTACCTCGTTGGCCCATTCGAAGGCGAGCGGGGAATGAATGCGGTATTTAGTCGCCGCTTGCGCGTAGAAGCGAATCCAGGCGCCCAATCGGTAAAATGATTTTTGTAAAAGCAATACAACGCGATTTGCTGGCAAAGATAAGCACACTTGTAAGTACTTCGCCGGTCGCGTCCGGCGTGGATACGAACAGTTAAAAATAACTTAAATAGAGCCTGAATTGACAATGCGCATATTTGTTGCCCGTTTTTTCTTATATCATCAAAACGTATCTACTTAGCCGGCTCGCTGTCCGGCCCAAAAAGTCCCATTTTCCGCCATACTTCGCAATTTTTTTTGACCGTAGCGCTGCTACGGCCTGCAAAAAATCGCTTCGTCTGGCAAAAAATGGATCCTTTTTTGTATCAGACGCGACCGGCTAAGTAGTTACATCAAAACAAAATCCGACGTATGAATATCTTTCGTTTCCTGCTGACCGCCGCCCTGCTGATCGCCGTTGCGCTGCCGAGCTTGTCGGCCCAAACCTTTAAAACCGCCGTCGGCGTGCGCGTGGACAACGGCGTGAACCTCACCGTCAAACAACACCTTGCCGATAAATGGACGCTGGAAGGCATCCTGCATGCGCCCATCGGCGCCGAGGATGTGGGCGTTACGTTATTAGCCGAAAAATATCAGAAGATCCTTTTTCGCGGGCTGAACCTCTACGCGGGCGCGGGGGCGCACTACTACTGGCAAAACGACCACTGCCGCCGCGACGGGCAAATCACCGACAACGTAGCCGGTTTGTCGCTGATCGGCGGTGCGGAACTATCCATCGGCCGCCTCAATGTATCGGTAGATCTGAAGCCCGAACTCCACCTGATCGGCGAATCCGCCTATCCGTTTGAATGGCCGGGCGCCTCGGTGTCGGTGCGGTATATTCTGGCAAAACGGGAAAGGCCGCAGCCGAGGTGGAAGTTTTGGAAGAAGAAGGAGGAGGAAGACGGCCGAAAAAGACGTAGGAGATAGCCCCCAGGGGGGTAAAAAGTCCTTTCATTATTTTCGAAAGTAACTACTTAGCCGGCTCGCTATCTGGCCCAAAAAGTCCCATTTTCCGCTATACTTCGCAATTTTTTTTGACCGTAGCGCTGCTACGGCCTGCAAAAAATCGCTTCGTCTGGCAAAAAATGGATCCTTTTTTGGCTCAGACGCGACCGGCTAAGTAGTTATAAAAAGACAATTGTTTGTATTTTTAAATCTCCATTTACTGTCCAAACGCCAACCCGCGCTTGTAATCCACATACCGCACTTCCCGATTTTCCATTTCTACTTTCAACAAATCGGGAAAGCGCTCCACGCGCTCTACATCCCGGCCGGGAAGCGCGCACAGCACGCGGTTGTCGGGCGACAAGACATGACAGGTATATCCCCCGTCTTTCGACAGCGTGACCACATAGCAAAAGCCGTCGCTGATGTCTTTTGCCAGATTGACATACTGAAAGCCACTTAGTACCACATTCCCTTTGGCATCGCAAAGTTGCCGTTCCTGTTCGCTTAGTTCGTGATTAAAAAGTCGTCCGGGGATGTTCCAGTTCAATCGGCGGTATTTAGCCGGTAAAATTTCCCGGCCCAGGGTATCCCGAATGCCCGTAAAATGTTCTTTCGTTGTGAAATACAGCCAGTGCCTTTCCGGATCGTAGTATTCGATGGGTTCCTGGCCGTAATCGGCCAGGATTTTTCCCAGACTGTCGAATAACACCGTTTTGATCTGATAATCAGGTTCGTACACCTTAGCCGTCCAAAAGCCGCGGATGCGCTCCGGGAATTTTTGCAGGATAAAGGGCGTGATCACCCGTCCGAAGGTGTCCATCAGGGCGTATTTCATCACTTTACCACCGTACCAGTATTTTTGCCGAATCTCCTCCGGCGCGTCGTCAAACAAGCGCCCGATCACCAAATAGCCTTCATCGCTGAATTTATCATCCATAAAGTGCACTTCCGTTCGCTGAATACCTTCCTGGGTGATTTTGCAAATGGTCATCCCGTTCATATCCTCTGGGCGCGGTTCGCCCTTGTGTTCGGAATACAGATCGGGCCGCAGGATATGATACTGTAAGTTCCCCGGTTTTTGCACCCACTTACCTTTTGTATTGAGGATGCCCCATTGGTTTTGGCTGTTCGTCACGGGAATCAGTCCGTTTTTGATATACGGACCGCGGTAGCGTTTTTCCGGGATATAGAATCCGGTGGGCAGGATAGATTTGAAGTAAGCGTTCAGCACATCGCAGCGGCCATCGGCGCACTCCACCATCACGCAGCCGTCGGGGGTGCCTATATTGCGGTTGTTGTAGGGGTATTCGCGGGGTTTGAAGATAAAACTGCCGTCGGGTAGCGTGAGTTTCCAGCGACCGTTTTCCATTTCCGGGAAAAAGCAGTTTTGCATCTCCAACGCGGCCAGGGTGGGCGCGATCTGTTCGGGGATCGGCAGGCGATTGCCTTTCGGGTTGAATGCTGTGTACAGATTTTTGTCGCTGTACGGGTTCGCCCAAATGATGATGGAGTCGCCGGCCTGTTGGAATACCAGGCGCCTGTAACGGCAGGGAAGCGCCTCGACGCCCTCCTTCGTGTACAATCCGGACAGCGTGTCGTTTTTGACCAGAAATCCCTGGTTTGCCGGAAATCTTTCAATATGCAGATATTGTACTGGCACCAACAAACTCCCATCATTCCGGATCACACCTTGCCGTTTGCCGCCTTTCGCGGTGACTTTGAAATAGTCACCCCTACGTTCCACCCCGCGCAAGGTGTCGGCATAGATCAGGTGCAGACTGGAATCCAGCAAGGTGATAAAAGAAAAAGCGTAATCTTCCTCCAATTGAAAGTAATCCAGTCTTTTATCTTCTGAATAATTCGAATAAAACCGGATATGCTCCTGCGGCTTTTCCCACAAGGTTTCCCCGCGGCTGTTGATAATGATTTTACCTTGAAATTCCCGGGAAGCAATGAAATAGTCATCACGTGTGTATTCCAAGTATGTGTATTCAAATGGCAAAATGGTATCGCCCGCGTAATTGAGCAGGCCGTAAAAAGCACCGCTCCCCGCGACCAACACTTGATCGGTGGCGGCTTTCAGTTCAGAATAGACCGTATCGATGGCAAAAGCGCCGTCTGCGCGGAGCAGTCCGACATGCGCACTGGCTTGACCGGGCGTGTAATTGACTACAAAATGGCCTTTCCGCGGCGTGCCGATGATGTTACGAAATTGAAAAGGCGTCAGGATACGGCCGCGTTCATCACCCAGCGCGAACTGTCCGTCAGGCGATACCAGGGCGAAATGCCCATTGAGTAATACCGCGCCGTTTTCAAAATCGGTTTTAAAAACCTCTTCCAGACGGGTGTTTACAAAATTAACCCGGCGCTCGCTTTTGATCACGCGGCAGTAGCCGTTGTACCATTCAAAAAAACTACTGTAGTTCTCCGGGCGGTAATTGCCGTAAATAGACACCGGCGATTTTAAGCGGTCGTAATACAGATACTTCCGGGTCTCCCAACCGGCCGAGCCCTTGCGTACCAGGAGAAAATCCTGGTTATAACCGCCGCGTACACACCAGATGCCAGGCACCGTATCCCGGCCGTTTTGAGCATGGAATACCTGCGGGTCGTAGCCCAACCATTGCCAGGCAATCGCACCGGGTAACACCACGCCATCCTGCCGGATGATACGCAGCGAGTCTTTTTCATCCAACGCCAGCGTAATGCCCTGCTCGTTCGGTAGCCAGGCTCGTTTGAATTGTGGAGCCGTTACCGGCTGGCCGGCCTCATTAACAAAACCATACCGACCGTTTGATCCTGGGAAAGGAATGAGATTTTGGGCGTTGGCGGGGAGGGAAAGAGCCAGTAAAAATAAGAGAAACAAACCGTGTTTGAGCATGAAGATTATTTGAGATGAGCGATTACGCAATTTTCGATTGGATTTTAAAGCCTATTGGGATCCTCGATTCAATCGAAAATCTTACAATCTGAAATCGCAAATCTTACATCCCCAGCCCTTGCAGCTCCGCTTCCGTTTGCCGCAACCTTTCCCGGCAAAACTGGATCAGTTCCTTGGCGCGCGCCACCTTGGCGGCAAGTTCGTCAATACTGACCGTTTCCTCCTGAAGATCGTGGAGGAGACGCTGGAGTTCGGCGTAGGCTGATTCGTAATTGAGTTCAACGGATGTTTCTTCGGACATACAGGAAGGGTTTTCAGCGTTTGCGGCCGTCCTCTTCGAACCAGACGACGGTTCGGTCTTCAGGAGTGCCGTTGTAGTTGATGAGAATT
>JAUMBL010000075.1:0-2728 GCA_032115775.1 Saprospiraceae bacterium
ATACGAGCTGGCGCTTCGTGGACAAAGACTGGAACTTCACAGACGCCGCCAATCCGTTCGTGGATCAAATCCCCGAATTCAAATCGGTGGCGGATATCCAGGCAAGCCAGGTGGCGGACGACTTCGTAGGTGTGAAAGTGGGCGACGTGAACGGCTCGGCCATCGCCAACGCGCTGATGCAAGTGGACGACCGCTCGAAAGGCACGCTGCTGTTCGACGTAAACCTCACCCCCAGCCCCTCTCCAGATGGAGAGGGTAGCGGAGACCGGACGGTACGCGCCGGAGAGACCTTCGCGGTGACCTTCACGGCCGCCGAGCAGGTGATCGGGTACCAGTACACGCTGAACCTGAAAGGGCTGGAAGTGCTGGATATCGAACCGGGCGAGGGTATGAAGTCGAACAACTTCGCAGTGTTCGCGGATGCGATCACCACCTCCTTCGACGTACCGGCAGGTTCGCTTGCAGCGCCGAAATTCACGGTGTTCTTCCGTGCGGAAACCGACGGCCGCCTGAGCAAGTTGCTGGGCGTGTCGAGCCGGATCACGAAAGCGGAGGCGTACAAAAGCGGTCAACGCCTGGATGTGGCGCTGCGCTTCAACGGCGCGACGGTATCCGGCGTAGGCTTCGAACTGTACCAGAACACGCCGAACCCGTGGATCAACCGCACGCAAATCAGCTTCCACCTTCCGGAAGCCGCCGAGGCGACGCTGACGGTGTACGACGAGACGGGCCGCCTGCTGTACACGCAAACGGGCGACTTCGCGAAGGGCTACAACGCCTTCACGGTAGATCGCGCCCAGGTAAGCGGTTCCGGCGCCCTGTTCTACAAAGTAGCGACTGGCACGGACAGCGAAATCAAAACGATGATTCAAACGGAATAGCGGCATCCATGGCATCCTGGCCGGTTCGATACCCGTCGGTGCGAGCCGGTTCAGGGCGCCGGATGCGGTATTAATAATCTATTTTTATGGTATTTTCGCTCAAATGGCGGCCTTCGGACAGTTTGACCTTGCATTGTTGTTTATCCGACACGGCGATTTTTTCGCCCGGGATGAGTTCGGCATCCGAAGCCAGCATAAAATGCGCGGCATTGTAGAGCACAGTGTGGAGATCGTCCGGTGAATGGTGGGATTCGAGGATTTCCAGGTTATATTTTCCAAAATCCTGCATTCCGTAGGTGAAGGCGGAGAACCGGTTTTTGTGTTTTCTGAAACCGAAATAGATCCAGTTCAGAAGCGGAAGTTCGCCGGTTTGCAAATTCTCCGCATGATCCAGGTAAAATTTTTTTGGCAGCACGAGCGTCCGGTCGCCGAGATAGATACCGGTGGCGGGCGTGCTTCGGAGTACGGCGTCGGCCAGTTTGGTGAAGAGGATATTTTCGGCGAGTGGGTCTTTCCCCGCTGCTTGTAGAGAAAGTACGATATGGGCTTTATGTTTGGGCGCTTCCGTTGCGCCGTTTTCCCAAAAAAAGTTGCATGCGGCGGTTTGGGCGACTGCATCGCCGGGAATTGGGAAAGGCAGGTAGGCGATGGCGGCGGTGTAGCCTTCTAAAAGCAGGATGGCGGCGTCCGTGCTGGCCGGCTGGCATTTGGCGTTGAGTTGCCACCGGGCGCCGAGGGTATCTGCAATTTTGGCAAAATCCAGTTTTTCCGTATTTTCCAGCAAGATCATTCCGAGGATATTGGTCTTAGGGGCGGGTGGAACGGGCGCCGGATCTTGTATTGCAACCGGGGATAAAACAGCAGCGAACAGGCAGAAGAGCGCGGGAACAGCGGGCAAAAGCGGCATGGAAAGGATCTAGATGGATGCAAATAGCGGGTGGTTCTTTATTCGGCTAAGTAGTTACTGTTAGACAATGATTTCGGGTAGCAAAACGCGTGAAATCGGGGAAATAGTTTTTAGTGTGTCCGGATTATTCAATAAAAAGGCGTAAGTCCGTCGGACGGCGCGCCAAAACCGCATTTTGGGTTACATTTGCAGTCTATATGGAAATATACTTTCTCTGCGCATTTGCTTTCATCGCCGGCTTTATAGACAGCATTGTGGGCGGTGGCGGGTTGGTGCAGGTGCCGGCATTTTTTGTGTTGTACCCCCAGATGCCCGTGCCGAACGTCATAGGCACGAACCGGCTCGCTTCGGCCGTGGGCACTTCGGTGGCTGCGTGGAACTACAGTCGGACTGCGCCGATTCCCTGGAATACGGTGTGGTGGGCGGCCGGTGCGGCTTCGATATGTTCCTACACCGGCGCTACCGTGCAGGGGCTGTTGCCGGCGGCGTTGCTGAAACCGCTGATTTTGGCGCTGATTGTAGCAATTGCCGTGTACACCTATGTGAAAAAAGATTTCGGCCACCGGGAGTCGCTGCGCGCGCCGGCGCAAATCGGTTGGTACGCGGCGGCAGTCGGCGGCGTATTAGGCTTTTACAATGGTTTAGTGGGACCTGGAACCGGCACTTTGTTGGTGTTCGGTTTTGTGAGCGTGGTCGGATACAGTTTTTTGCGCGCCTCTGCGATTGCCAAGGTGACGAATGTGGCGGCGGATGTCTCCTCGCTGGTTTATTTTTTTATGCATAAATATGTGTTGCTGCATATTGCTTTGCCGATGATGGTTTGCAATGTGGCCGGGTCGTATTTGGGGAGCAGAATGGCCGTGTTGCGGGGAAATGCGTTTGTGCGGAAGGTTTTTTTGGTGGTTGTGGCCGGCATCATTGCGCGGTTTGCGTACGATGT
>JAUMBL010000076.1:0-25146 GCA_032115775.1 Saprospiraceae bacterium
GTTGAACGATTTTCGATCGCCTTGAATCTCAACCCAACCGAAATAAAAAACAACCCAAAAATCAAAGAACTCTTATTTTCAAATAGTTATACTCAATTGGCCGCTTGATTTATTCACGAACCATTGAAAAAGTTTGAAAGTTAGAGAATGTGGGTGAATTGTTTATTATTCTATTATTGGACACAACTAGTGTACTCCCGCCACGATTATGGCGTGTATCTACACCCCGTAGGATTGATATAAGCCATTTATGGCGTGTATTTTGAAACTGTGCGAAAAATAAGGTTCTTTCTTTAGATATCCAATTCGTCGAGCGGACTTTTTATCTTGTCCATGCCCTTGTGTGTAATATGTGTATAAATTTCAGTTGTTTTGGTGGATTCGTGCCCCAACAATTCCTGAATGTACCGGAGGTCAACGCCTTTCTCCAGCAGATGAGTTGCGAAGCTGTGTCTCAATGTATGTACGGTCGCGTAGGGGTTGATTTTAGACTTGAGTTTGGCTCGAATAAATATATTCTGAACACTTCTCTCGGAGTATTTTCCTCCATCCAGCCCCTCAAAAACCCACTCAACGGGTTTATAAAGATCGAAGTAGGTGCTTAATTCTGATAATACCTTTTCCGAGAGCAGGGTGCATCTGTCTTTTTTGCCTTTGCCGGCACGGACAAATATTCTCTTCTGCTCGGGCTGAAGGTCGGCAATGCGAAGGTTTAGCACTTCTCCCAAGCGCAAGCCGGCGGCATAGATCATCATCAGAATACACCGATGTTTCAGATTGTCGGTTGCCTTTAACAAGCGCACCACCTCCGCCTCCGCCAGCACATGCGGCAACTTCTGCGGCCGTTTCGGCCGGATGATATTCCGCACTTTTTCTTCCTGCTCCACCACTTCCGCATAAAACATCTTGATCGCACTGAGTATCTGATTCTGGTGCGATTCCGAGATGTTCTTTTCTTTGATCAGCCCGAACACATAGGCGTCTATCTGCTTACGCGTGATCTGGCTCGGCTTGAGGTCGTCGTAATGCCGGATAAATTGCCGGAAGCAGTTTTGTAGGCCTTGATGGTGCGCCAACTGTAGCGCTTCAGCATCAGGCATTGCTCCAGGGCCGTCACGGCGGCCTCGTACCGGGCGGCAGGCGGTTCGCGTTTGACGCCGGTGTAGGGCGTGCCGGTTTCCGGCAATCGCTCCGGACGGTCAAGCGCCGGCTCGAAGGTCCACTCGATCTTGCCCGAAAAATACTTGCGCAAAAACCGGATGGTGAGCAAAGTATAGGGCAATCGCCACTCCTTGCGCTCGGGATCCCAGCGCCGGCCATGTATGTTTTTTACAGTGGCTATGTGCTCTGGAATTAATTCTTCCGGCAGGTACAGGGATAGCCATTTTCCACCATTTTTCAGGCACGTAGCCCCGGCTATGCTCCTTCAAAAAGGCAAAAACTGACCAAAAATGATTCTATTTTTGCCTTCGGCAGAAAACTCCAATTATGCGCTCTTATTTATCAATCATATCCGACCACCTCAGAAATCTCGAAATTTTTCACCAACTATTGAAGTACGCGCATATCTTCTACCCTGCGCCGGTACATTGATCACGCCGAAGTTTTTAGGCTCGTTACAGGCATCCCATTGTTCTAAAATGGTAAACGAACAAACCTGCGCGCACCAAAACCAGGCGCTTAAATCATCGTTTTCATGCCCGCCGAGCCCAACCTGATACACGCCCGGCCGCAATAAATAACCCGGCAGCGTAAATTCGGAAATCAAGGTTGTCTCCTGATTTTTCACCGGAAATGGCGTGTCGTGCACGGAAAACAAGCGCACGCCGCCCAAGAACAGGGCGCAGGTTATCCGGTAAGGATGCATCGAAGCGGCGGTTTGATAGTGTACTTGGATATGGATCTTTTCGGCCGGCCGGATGATTAATTCCTGGCAGCCAATTTCCAGGCCGTTGATGGTTAGGTTGGTAAATGCAATTTTGTGACTGGAAGGGCCTTCCCAGCGCAATGCGTCTATTTTTTGAATTTCAGACGCCATGGACGCGGTGTAATGGGTAATAGTGTCCTGCATACTTCCAAGCGCCGCTATTCGGCCGTTTTGAAGATAAATTCCGATGTTGCAAAGACTGCTGATGAGGCCTATGTGATGGCTGACAAACAGCACCGTCCGTCCCGTTTTCGCGCGTACCGCCTCCAGTTTTCCCAGGCATTTTTTTTGAAACTCGGCATCCCCAACGGCGAGCACTTCGTCCACAATTAAAATTTCCGGTTCAAGGTGTGCGGCTACGGAGAAGGCCAGGCGGACGTACATGCCGGAGGAGTAGCGCTTGACGGGGGTGTCGAGAAATTGCTCCACACCCGAGAAGTCCACGATCTCGTCGAACTTGCGGCGTATCTCGGCGCGGCGCAAACCCAGGATGGCGCCGTGGAGGAGGATGTTCTCGCGGCCGGTGAGTTCTGGGTGAAAGCCGGCGCCTACTTCGAGCAGACTGGCCACCCGGCCCCGGAGTTCCACCCGGCCGGTGGTAGGCTCGGTAATCCGGCTCAAAATTTTCAGCAGGGTGCTTTTACCGGCGCCGTTGCGCCCGATAATGCCCACGCAATCACCGGGCTGTACCTCAAAATGGATATCTTGCAGCGCCCAGAATTCCGCGTATTCCGCGGCCGGCTTTTGTGCCCGCAGCGGCTTCGGAAAAGAAAACAGCTTGGTTACCCGCTGCGTCAGGACGTCGCGCAGGGCCACGTACCGCTCCGGGCGCCCTTGCCGGATGGCGTATTTTTTGCCGAGGTTTTCTACACGGATCATGGGCATAAGGTTATTGCTAAAACGCTGCCAGTTAATTAGTTATGAAATAATATGCCAAAGTTGCGAAGCGTATTGTTTGTAGTGAACCCGATTCGCCACTTTTTCCTGCAATTCCCTATGCCCGGGCGGGCGGGTGAGCGCTTCCGCAATCGCCGTTCGCAGGGCATCCCGATCATCCGGATCCACCGCATACCCCCATTCGCCGGGTCGGAGCGCCTCCGGACTGCCGTCTTTATTTCCGCCGAGGGCGGGCGTACCGCAGGCCATGGCCTCCATAAATACCAGGCCGAAACCTTCTTTTTTACTGGGCATGACGAGCAAATCGGCCAGTTGGTAATGCGCGGTCAGTTCCTCTTCCGGGATGAATCCCGTAAATAGCGCCTGCTGCCGGATGCCGTGTTGCGCGATCAGGGCATCCAGCCGCGCGCGTTCTGCCGGATCGCACGCGCCGACGAGCAGGTACGTCAGGCCTGCGAACTGCTTCAGCAATTCGGGCAGGCAGGCCAATACCTGGTCGTAGCCTTTATCGGCTTCCCGGCGGTGCATGCGCGCGATGGTGAGCAGGACGGGTTGTTCCGGCTTCAGGCCGTAGCGCTGAAGCAGGGAGGCGGGCTTGCCGAAATCAGTAGGCGGCGAAAAATACGGATCCAGGCAATTGGGCAGCACGGCGATGCGTTCCGGCGCAATCCCGTGCCGCGCTATGAGCTGCCTGCGGGTGTATTCGCTGACCGCCAGTATTTGGTCTGCCTGCCGGAGCAGGCGGCGTTTCAGCCGGCCGAGGGATCGCCACACCTCGATGCCGTGCGTCCAGACAACAATGCGCAGGCGCGGATAGCGGAGTTTCAGCAGCAGGGCTGCGGGCGCGAGGTTGATATGGCTGACGAGCAGGATGTCAGCCTCCGGGGGGCGCCGGAGCAGATCCAGCAGGAACAGCAGGCGCCGGCCGGCGTAGCCCCGGAAGCGGTCGGCGGGGAAATACCGCGGATCCGTTCGGCTTTCGTAGGGCGACCAGGCTTCTACCGTTGCCTGTCCGGCAGCCTGCCAGTCGGCCAGCGCGCGCAGCAACGCGCGGTTCACCTTTTCAATCCCGCCGGTGCGCTCAAAGGCTTTTAGGTATAGTAAACAAATGCGGGGACGGGGTTGTGTAAAAAGTATTTCGCCGCCTCCGGCGGCGAAATAAAATGATGTTTGAGCGCCTTTTTTTTGATTTTTTTTAGAAAAAATCAAAAAAAAGGCGCTCAAACAAAATGTTTTTTTGTTTGGCGGGTCATCCATGGACTTATTACACAACCCCTTCCGGTGAATAGCGTATGAATTGGGGAGACAAATTTTGTCTTCATCAAGGCGCGAGAAGGGCGCAATATGGGATATTGTAACCGCGGAGCAACGCAGCGGAAAAACGCACGAATTCTTCAAAGCGCATCCGCAAACATTTTTTCCATCCGCCTGAAATAAGATACTCCCAGCCAGGTTACGAAAACGGTCAGTACGACCGCGTAGGCAAGGCTTGCCGTCGGCATGGGGGCGCCGGGCAGCATACACCACCGGAAGCCGTCAATTATTCCGACCAGGGGGTTGAGGTTATAGACCCAGCGCCAGCGCGCCGGCGCCACGCCGCTGCTGAAGCCCACCGGCGAAATATACAGTCCCATCTGTACGATAAAGGGGATGATGTAGCGAAAATCGCGGTACTGCACGTTCAGGGCAGTCAGGAATAAACCGACGCCGAAGGCGGTAAAAAATACTAATAGAATGTAGGCCGGCAGGAATACCATGCGCCAGGAAGGCGTGTACTGCGTAAACAACATCCATACCAACAGCATACTGAAGGCGATGGCGAAATCCGCCAGCGCGGTAATCACGGCGCCGGCCGGAATGATCATGCGGGGGAAATAGATTTTGGTGATCAGATTGGCGTTGCCGATCAGGCTGCTGCTGGATTCGACTAAGGCGTTGGCGAAAAACTGCCAGGGCAGCAGCGCGACATACACGGACAGGGCGTAGGGCGCGTTGCCTTCGCTGGGCAGTCCGGCAATCCGACCGAATACCACCGTAAAAACGCCCATCGTGAGCAAAGGCCGTACGATGCTCCAGGCGGCCCCCAAGGCGGTCTGCTTGTAGCGCACCTTGAGGTCGCGCCAGCAGAGTATGTATAACAACTCCCGATACCGCCACAGATCCTGCCAGTAATTCTTTTCCGTTCGACCGGCTTCGATGCATACATGGTTTTCGCGCATTAAAACCAGTGTTTCCACCAGGAATTCCCGGCCTTTTTGTCATCGTAATAGCCGTACCGGTATCCGTATTTTCGGTAGTAACCGTCGTGCCGCTGCATTTTCACGCCGTTGAATACTGCGGCGACTTGGGGCAGTTTATTGTCGCGCTGAATTTCCTGTAAGGCGCTTAAACTGTTTTTCTGCGTTTGGTTATGGCGGACGATATACAAGGCGCTATCCGCCAGCCTGCCCAATAACAAGGCGTCCGCCACGATACCCACCGGCGGCGTATCGAGCAGGATGCAATCAAACTGCCGGCGGAGTTGTGCGAGCAATTCGTCGAGTCGGGCATGGAGCAGCAACTCGCCCGGGTTGGGCGGCAGCGGGCCGCTGCTGATGGCATACAAATTCGGATGAAGCTGTGTAGCCTTTAACAATTGATCCGCCGAATGTTGTCCGATCAGGTAGGTCGAAATCCCGACGCTGCGCGCGGCCTCCAGTTGCAGGTAGCGCAAGAGTTTGGGGCGCCGGAGATCCAGTTCTAAGAGTACGGTCTTTTTGTCTGCGAGCGCCAGGGTGAGGCCCAGGTTGAGGGTGATAAAGCTTTTTCCCTCGTCGGGGAGGCCGGAGGTAATCAGCATGACTTGGTTGGGGCGTCCTGCCTGCAGGAATTGAATATTCGCGCGCAGCAAGCGGAACTGCTCCGATTGCGCGGAGCGGCTGCCGGGCTTCACGGCAACCGGCGCGGCGCGGCGGTCAAAACCGATACAAGCGGCCACAGGCACGCCTGCGCCGGCGGTAATATCAGCCTCCGTTTGAACCGTCGTGGTGAGCACGCTTTTCAAATAGACGATGGTTGCGGGGATAAGCAGGCCGGTCAACACGGCCAACAGGTGTATCGAACGTTTATTCGGACTTATCGGCGTGCCTTCCGAAATGGCCGGATCCACTACTCGGGCGCCGGGCGCGGCAACCGCCAGGGCAATCGCCGTTTCCTCGCGCTTTTGAAGCAGGTACAGAAACAGGCTTTCTTTTATGCCCTGTTGGCGTTTTATTTCGAGGTATTCGCGTTCTTTTCGAGGGAAATCGTTGAGTAGCCCGTCGAATGCCCCAGTTTTTTCCTGCGCCTGCCGCCGGCTGATTGCTAATTCCGCCAGGTTTTGATCAATCGTTTGTCGCAGGGTTTGTCGCAGGGCTTGAATCTGGCGATCCATATTTTGCACGACCGGATTTTCCGGGCTTGCATGCGCTAATACCCGGTCTCTTTCCAGCAGGAGGTCGTTGTAGCGCTCCGTAATTTGACGAAGTGGGTCGTCGGCCGGCAGCAAATGGATCGGCGCGGGTTCATCGGCATCGAGGCGGTCGGCAAGGAATATTTTGAGCGCCTCGAGCAGGTTTATCTTCAACGACACCTGCGCAAGCTGTTCGGTGGCGCCTTGCATCTGTTCGAGGAGCAGGTTCCGAGAGGCGGAAATTTCCGTGGAAATTTTGTTTTTGCGTTTATAATTCTCCAGACTGGACTCTACTTCCGCGAGTTCTGCAGCGAGAATCTGTACTCGTTCGTCAATAAAGCGGATTGTATTTTTCCCTACCCGGTTTTTGGCGTCCAGGGTCGTTTCGTTATACACAGCCGCCAGGGTATTGAGAATATCGGCGCTTTTAGCGGGAATAGGGCCTTTAAAGGTCATTTCCAGGACGCTCGAGTAATTATTGATCAGACTGACCTTCAGATTGCCCGCGTAGGCGCCCGCGATGGCGGCCGGTCGGCGGAAAATTATTTTGTACTTGTTTTCTTTGGCGGGCGATTCCCGGAGCGTGAATACAAATTTACCTTGCGGCAATTCGAGCAGTTCGCCGAATCGGCGTCGGGTGGTGTGTCCAGCCAAAGTCAAATTGTAAAACGCCGAGTCTGTCACGTCGAATTCAAACGGCGTATCGTAACCCGGTTCGAGCACTTCATGCACGGCGGCAAATACCGGCGCGCGGGGATACGATTCGGATGCACGTACGCGTCCCAGAGTATAGTATTCCACATCAAGCCCTAAGCGCGCAATGACGGCCTGCATGACCGGCTTGGATTGGAGGATTTGAATTTCGTTTAATACGCGCGGCCCGCCCTGCATCAGTCCGAGATCCCGGAAGATCGCCTCTTCACTGACAAAAGCGCTTTTACTCTGTTCATCCTCTATGAGCAAGGTGCTTCGAACCTGATAAATTGGGGTGGCGTACCGTATGTTAAGCCAGGACAGGGTGATTGCGCTGCCTAGAAAAAAGAGGTAGAGGTACCAGTACCGGATAACATACTGATAGATCCCTGTTTTTAAATCAAAATTTTGTAAGTGCATCAATTCAACAAAGTGGCCAGGAGGGAGGCAAAAGATAAGATCGGTACAAGCCATTGCAGCATTTTCGCGCCGGGATCTGCCGTGACGGCAGTTTTGGTTTTCATCGGCTCTACAAGGACTATATCGCCGGGCTGCAGGTAAAAATAGGGCGAATCGAACACCGCGCGATCGTGCAGGTTGAGGCGCGCGAAGGCGCGCCTGCCGGCGCGTTGGCGAATGACCAGGATTTGCCGCCGGTTGCCATAAGGCCCAATGTCGCCGGCTGTCCCGAGCGCTTCCAATACGTTGAGTTGATCGCCGGAGTGCAAAAAAGCGCCGGGGCGCGCCACTTCCCCCAGTACCGTAAAGCGAAAATTATACAGACGAAGTTGCACAACCGGTTCTCGGATATAGCGCCCCAGGCGGGCGATCAGCGTGTCCTGCGCGGCTGCCTCGTGGAGTCCGCCCAGGCGGACAGTTCCCACGAGCGGCAGTCGTAACTGCCCCTGGCCGTCTAAACGGTATATTTCCGGCCGATCCCCGGGCGGCTGAAATACCTGATCCGCCATCGGTTCCGGAGAAGAAATCCGGATTTCAACCAGGTCGCCGGGTTGCAGGCGCACGGCAGCGTCCGGTAATTCCGGGCTTAGATTTTCGAAGGCTGGGCCTTCGTTGAAGCGCACCAGCTGTCGGTGCTGGACGCAAGCGCCCAAACTCAGGGAAACGGAGAGGCTGAGTACGGCAAAATAACGGATCATGCGCCTGAGATTAGCGGGTTGGACGGGCGCTTGCCGCCAAAGTTCCGTTTTGGAATTCATATTTTTCCAACAACCGGTGGCAGCGTCCGGAGCGGCGGAAATCCTCCAGGGCGGCCAAATGTCGCACGTGATGCACATCGGTTCCGAGAAAATCAACCAGTCCGGCCTCGAGCATTCGGAAGGCGCATCGGCGGGTTTCCCGGCCATAGACACCCTGCAAGGACAACAGATTGATTTGAAATGAAATCCCCCGGTCGCGCAAATCTTCAAGCAGGTAAAAATATTTCCCCTGAAAATACGGATAGCGCTCCGGGTGCGCCAAAATCGGCCGGTAGGTTCGGCGGATCAACTCGAACAGGGTGCGGTTCAATCCAGGCCAGGCATGGAAATAGGACATCTCGAAGAGGATATAATTTCCGGGCAGCGTGAGCAGCGTATCCTGGTTCAGCAGCGATTCGAAGTGCTCGTCCAGGTAGTATTCCGCCGCAAGGCCGAGTTGCAATTGAATATCCCGGTCGCGCAGGACTTGCTGCAGCTGCGCGGCGGCCGGCAGAAGGTTTTCCCGGGAGTTCGGGTAGAAGTTTCTAGAAATATGCGGCGTGGCAAATACCTGGGTAAAGCCCATAGATTGCAGCGCGTTCAGCAAAATCAGGCTTTCCTCCGGCGTTTGCGCGCCATCGTCCACACCGGGCAGGATATGCGCGTGCATATCCGCGCGGAGGACGCCGAAATCGGCCGGCGCTCTTTTATAAAATGCGCCGAACATGCTTCAGATATTACAAGCGCCAGTAGAGGATATCGGGATCATTTTTCAGATTCGTAATCCCTTTTATATCGAATAAAATGGGTTTTCCCTGCATCAGTTCAAGAAAAAACGCCCGGTCTTTGTTTTGGTACGCTTGGTGGGAAACGGCTAGTACAACCGCATCGTAGCCTCCAGACAGCGTATCCGTCAGATGGATCTGGTAGGCGCGCGCCAGTTCGTTCGGGTCGGCGTGCGGGTCGTGCACCTGTACGTGCAGGGAGTACGCCAGGAGTTCGCGCACCAGATCCACCACCTTGGAGTTCCGGATATCGGAGACGTTTTCTTTGAAGGTGATTCCCATGACAAGCACCCGGCACTGGGCAGGATTTTTTCCGGTTGCGATGAGCGTTTGGACGAGTTTTTTGGCGATAAACCCCGGCATGCCGTCGTTTACGCGCCGACCGCTCAGGATGACCTGCGGATCATAACCGGTTTTTTTCGCTTTATAAAGCAGATAATACGGATCTACGGCAATGCAGTGGCCGCCGACCAGGCCGGGGTAAAATTTCAGAAAATTCCATTTAGTGCCGGCCGCTTGGATCACCTCCTGGGTATCTATCCCCATGCGATCAAAAATAATGGCCAGTTCGTTCATCAGGGAAATATTCAGGTCGCGTTGGGTGTTTTCGATCACTTTTGCCGCTTCTGCGACCTGGATGGTCGGCGCTTTGTAAATTCCGGCCTGAACGAACGCGCCGTACACCCGCGCCAGCAGTTCCAGCGTCTGTGGGTCGGAAGCCGCTACGATTTTTACGACCTGTCGAACCGAATGCGCGTGATCTCCCGGCGAGATGCGCTCCGGAGAGTAGCCCACAGAAAAATCTTTTCCGAGTTTTAATCCGCTGCCGGCTTCCAGTACCGGCACGCAGTCCTCCTCGGTGCAGCCGGGGTAAACCGTGCTTTCATAGACCACGCAGTCGCCGGGTTTTAGGGCTTTTCCAACAAACTCAGAGGCGCGCAGGAGCGGACTTAAATTCGGGACTTTGTACCGATCTACATCGGTCGGCACGGCGATAATAAACAAGGAGGCCTCCCGAATATCCGCAGGCTGATCGGTAAACCGGATATCGCAATCTTCAAATGCCGAAGGCGGCAACTCCTTAGAGGGGTCTGTGCGTTGCTTCATCAAGGCCACCCGCGCGCTTTTGATATCAAAGCCGATCACTTTGAAATGCCGGGCAAGTTCCAGCGCGAGGGGCAGCCCTACGTACCCGAGTCCGATCACGGCAATACTTTTTTCCTTTTTGCAAAATTCATCAAACATGCGCGATAGTGGCGATTTATAAAATAGTGTCCATTCAACCGGTAATAGATAAGAACGTACCGGAGACGAAAAATACGGCGAAAAACAAATAAAATGCTAAAAGCTTCGCTACCGATAAGTCGCAAAGGCGGCTCACAGGCAGTATGCAGCGTGCGCCTAACGCTCGAATTTTCTTACCTTTCAAAAACAGTCCTTGTTTGTAACTACGTAGCCAGCTCGCTGTCTGGCCTAAAAAATGGATCCTTTTTTGTCTCAGACGCGACCGACTAAGTAGTTACCCTTGTTTTTGGTTCAAGCAGAAAACTGTCTGCATTTGCGCTCGCTACAAAGGTAAAAACGCCCGGCTTGAATTTGCAGCCGCAGCGCCTGCAAACGGTCGTTTTGCAGGAAAAGTGGGCTCTTTTTGCCGATTATTTAGTCCTGCGGTAACTACTTAGCCAGTCGCGTCTGAATCAAAAAATAGGACTATTGCCGCCCGACGGCGATCCGGCTAAATACGTACATTTTTTATAACCGCTTAACCAAACCCCGAAGGGGTGACATTATTCTAGCTCAGTTGGCATTTTGCCGTCAAAACCCCGAAGGGGTGACATTATTATGCCGGTTACGTATTTTTTGGGGTTTGCGGAACAGATATTTTGGAATAAGGTCAGCGATTCGGTCTCAGGCTAAGTTTTTACGTCCTGCGCAATCTGCTCACATCGTGAATTTGCTCGAACAGCCGGACAAACGCGCGGTTCGATCAGTCTAAAACCGGCGCCAACAAGCGTTCGGCGTCCGCGATATCCAGCATTTTTCGGCGGGCATAATCAGCAGCCTGGTCTTGGCCGATGCGGGTTATTCCGAAGTACTTGGCTTCGGGGTGGGCGAAATACCAGCCGCTGACGGAGGCGGCGGGGTACATGGCATAGTTTTCGGTGAGCGTGATACCGAGTCGGTCGGGCGAAAGCAGTTCCCAAAGGGTGGTTTTTTCGCTGTGTTCCGGACAGGCCGGGTATCCCGGCGCCGGGCGGATGCCCTGGTATTTTTCCTGAATCAGGTCCTCCGGCGTACAGGACTCATTTTGCGCGTAGCCCCACCATGTGCGGCGGATTCTTTCGTGGATGCATTCTGCCAGCGCCTCCGCGAGGCGGTCGGCCAGCGCTTTGAGCAGGATGGCGTGGTAATCGTCGTGGGCGGCTTCAAAAGCGCGCACCCGTTCTTCGATGCCGATGCCGGCGGTTACGGCGAAGGCGCCGAGGTAGTCTGCGCCCTGGCCTTCCGGCGCCAGAAAATCGGCCAGGCAGAGATTGGGTAGTCCTGCCGCCTTTTTGACTTGCTGTCGGAGGTGGTGGAGGCGCGCGATCACTTTGGCGCGGGTCGGATCGGCATAGACGAGGATATCGTCGTCTTCGGTGCTGTTGGCGGGGAAGATACCGACTACGGCCCGGGCGGTCAGCCATTTTTCCTGCACGATTTTGCGGAGCATCTCTTGGGCGTCCTGGTACAGCCGGGTAGCCTCCTCGCCCACGATAGCGTCGGTTAAAATATCCGGAAACTTACCGGCGAGTTGCCAGCTTTGGAAGAAAGGCGTCCAGTCTATGTAGGCGGTCAACTCGTCCAGCGGATAGTTCATGAACATTTGCACGCCATCCACGGCGGGGGGCGGAGGCTGGTAAGCCGACCAGTTGATCTGGAATTTATTAGCGCGGGCTTCCGCCAGGCTTAAAAAATCTTTTCCGGATTGTTTTCCGGCGCGCGCGGCGCGGATTTGCGCGTAATCCGCCTGGACGTTTTCGATGAATTTCGTTCTTTCGGTTTCATTTTCGGTAAGCAGTGCGCCCACTACCGCTACGCTGCGGCTGGCGTCCAGCACGTGCACGACCGGCGCGTTGTGGTATTCGGGCTCGATTTTCACGGCCGTATGGGTGCGGGAGGTGGTTGCGCCGCCGATGAGCAGGGGCAGTTGGAAGTTTTGCCGCTGCATTTCGCGGGCTACCTGCGTCATTTCATCCAGGGACGGGGTGATGAGGCCGGAAAGGCCGATGATATCCACCTGGTGCTCGCGGGCGGCTTGGAGGATTTTGTCGGCCGGAACCATCACGCCCAAATCTACAATCCGGTAATTATTACAACCGAGCACGACGCCCACGATGTTTTTGCCGATATCGTGGACATCGCCTTTTACGGTGGCGAGCAGGATGGCGCCTTTAGGTTTTTGTTTGGCGCCGGCTTTTGCCGCTTCGATGAAAGGCGTTAGGTAGGCTACCGCTTTTTTCATGACGCGCGCGCTTTTCACGACTTGGGGCAGAAACATTTTGCCCGCGCCGAACAGATCGCCCACGTGGTTCATACCGTCCATCAAGGGGCCTTCGATCACCTGAAGCGGCTCCGCGTAGGCTTGTCGGGCCTCTTCGGCGTCTGTTTCCACGAATTTATCAATTCCCTTGACCAATGCGTACCGGAGGCGGTCTGCTACGCCGGTTTCCCGCCAGCTCAGGTCTTCGGTTTGCACGCGGCCGCTTTTATCTTTCAGTTGTTCGGCGAATTGCACCAGCGCTTCGGTGGCGCCGGGATGCCGGTCGAACAATACGTCTTCAATTTTTTGCAACAACGCCGGTTCGATGGCTTCATACACCTCAATCATACCGGCGTTCACAATCCCCATATCCATACCGGCTTGGATCGCGTGGTACAGGAACGCGGCGTGCATGGCCTCGCGTACCTTGTTATTACCCCGGAAGGAGAACGACAGGTTGCTGACGCCGCCGCTGATGAGGGCGCCCGGGCAGGTTTGCTTTATTTGGCGCGTTGCTTCGATATAATTGATGGCAAATCGGTTGTGTTCTTCGATACCCGTGGCAACGGCGAATACGTTGGGGTCAAAAATGATATCCTGCGGGTCGAATCCGATTTTTTCGGTGAGCAGTCGGTAGGCTCTTTGGCAGATACTGACTTTTCGTTCGATGCTTTCGGCTTGTCCGGCTTCATCAAAGGCCATCACGACGACCGCGGCGCCATAGCGGCGGCACAGCGCGGCTTGTTGTAAAAAAGCCACTTCGCCTTCTTTTAGAGAAATGGAGTTGACAATACTTTTTCCCTGCAGACATTGCAGGCCGGCTTCTATTACGGAAAACTTGGAGGAATCCGCCATTACGGGGAGTTTGGCGATATCCGGCTCTGCGGCCAGCAGCAAAAGAAAGCGCTGCATGGCCGCTTCTGAGTCGAGCAGGCCTTCGTCCATGTTTACGTCAATAATTTGCGCGCCGCCTTCCACCTGTTGGCGCGCCACGCTCAGCGCTTCCGGGTAATCGTCGGCCTTGATGAGATCGGCGAATTTTTTGGATCCTGTGACGTTGGTTCGCTCGCCGATATTGACAAAATTGGTATCCGGCCGGATGATCAGCGGTTCCATCCCGCTGTACATCGGGTAAAGCAGCGCTTTTTTAGTTTGCCGCGGGGGGATCCCTTCGATATGGGCGGCGATATGGCGGATATGCTCCGGGGTGGTACCGCAGCAGCCGCCGACGATATTGACGAATCCGTCGCGGGCGAAGCCTTCAATCAGGCCGCACATTTCATGCGGCGTCTGGTCGTACTGTCCGAACTCATTGGGCAGTCCGGCATTTGGATATGCGCTGATCAGGCATTCCGGCGCGATGGCGGCCAGGGCTTCCAGGTGCGGGCGCATTTCTTCGGCGCCGAGCGCGCAGTTGAGGCCGATGGAGAAAGGCCGGGCATGGCGGACGGAGATGTAAAACGCCTCGACGGTTTGGCCGCTCAGTGTGCGGCCTGAGGCGTCGGTGATGGTACCGGAGATCATCACCGGCAGGCGGTAATTGCGCGCTTCAAAAGCCTCTTCAATGGCAAAAATCGCCGCTTTGGCGTTCAGCGTGTCAAAAATTGTTTCTACCAGCAGCAGCTGCGCGCCGCCGTCGAGCAGCCCGCGTATTTGCTCGGCGTACGCGTCTTTCACCTCGTGGAAGTGGACGGCCCGGTATCCTGGGTTGTTGACGTCGGGCGAGAGCGACAGGGTTTTGTTGAGCGGCCCGATGGCGCCGGCGACGAAGCGGGGTTTGGCGGGGTTTTGCCGGGTGTAATCGTCTGCTGCCGCCCGGGCTAATTTTGCCGCCGATACGTTCAAATCATACACCCACGCGCTCGTATCATAATCCGCCTGGGAGATCGAGGTGGAATTGAAGGTGTTTGTCTCGATGATATCCGCGCCGGCTTCGAGGTAAGCCCGGTGAATTTCTTCGATGACATCCGGACGGGTGAGGCAGAGCAGGTCGTTGTTGCCCTGGAGGTCGAGATGAAAATCGCGAAAAAGCGTGCCTCGAAAATCCGCCTCGCTCAATCCGCATCGTTGGATCATGGTGCCCATGGCGCCGTCAATGAGCAAAATACGTTCGGAAGCGGCTTGGCGCAAGGTTTTGAGGATAGATTCGGGCGTGCTTAGCATGTATGAATTTATTGTGCGCAAAGTTAGAATGATTCGCGGGCAAATTGCCCGAAAATAACCAATTTTACGCCCAATTCTGCTTCGGATGTGGTACCGTCTCCTTTTTTTGCTGATCGTTTTTTTCTACGCGCTGTATTACGCGCCTTTTGGGGTTAATGAGACCGACGGCGGTTTTCTGACGGCCCTGGCGTGGCAGTTGGAAAACGGAAAAGTATTGTACCGGGACGTTGTGTATGTTCGGCCGCCGCTGCCGGTCTGGATGCGCTACCTGGAGATGCAGTTATTGCCGGACGCCTGGGCGGCGCTCGGGGAGCGCTGGTTGTTTTATTTCAAAGCAGGTTTGTATTGTTGGTTGGGCGCGTCGGTGTTGGCGTCGGGGCGGCGTCGGGCGATCCTGGCGATTGCCGGGTTTATCGTATCCGTACATTGTTATCCGGCGGCGGCCTGGCATACGGTGGACGGTATTTTGTGGGCGACGTTTGCGGTTTGGTGCTGGTTTCGGCAGCGGCCGGGTACGGATATCCTGGCCGGTGCAGCCCTGGCGGCGGCTTTGTTGTGCAAGCAGTCGTTTTATCCTTTGTTGGCGCTGGCGCCGCTGTTGTTGCTTGGGGAGTCGGGAAGTCGGGTTGGGCGTGCAGCGTTCGGTTTTGCTTTGGCGCTTGCGACGGCGGCGGGTGTGCTGATTGCCAGCGACGCCTGGGTAGATTACTGGATGCAAACCACCGGAGCGGCCTCCGGCGGGCAACTGCTTCGGCACGGGCTAACGGATTATTTCAGATTAAATCCGGTGGCGGTGCTGCCCGCCGCCCTGCTTTTGCTGCCGGTCGCGGGCAAATTATATGCGCGGGGCGGGACGGCGATTCGTCCCAATATCGCACTATGGTGTTGGATATTGGCGCTCGGCTGGTTAGCCGGCGCTTACGGCTGGGCGATCTATGCGCGGCAGGAGTTCACGCTGCCGTTTGCGCAGACGCGGTTTTTATGTTGGCTCGCCGCCGCCTATCTGTCGGCGGAGTGGGGGCGTGGCCGGATGTCCTGGCAGGCCCTGCGGCCCGCGGTGGGGCTGTTGCTCATTTCCTGGTCGGCGGCGATTAGTTGGGGGTACAATTTGCCCGTTTTGTTTGCGGTTCCGCTGATTTGGCCGGTCGCGCAGATTTCCGAGCGTTTGTGGGCGGATGTTTTTCCCCGCGAAACCGGGTATCGCGCACTTCCCTGGATTCATGCGAGCGTTTTGATCGGCTTGTTGGGTTTATTCCGCTTTGCCTATGAATTTGTGTATCGCGACGGCCCGCGCAGCCGGATGACGGCGCCGATGGGCGCATTATTTCCCCGGCTTCACGGGATTTATACGAGTCCGGCGCATCGGGATATGTACGCCGACTTGAAAAAATTGAGCAAAAAATATCCGGTTTTCAAGACCCTGCCGTCTTTTCCCCAGGCGAATTATCTTTGCAATACCCCGCCGCCCCTGCCCCTTGACTGGGTGGTTGCGCGGGAAATAGCCCGCGCGCAGGAGCAGGTAGAAGCGGCTGCAAAACGATCCAGCCCCGTATGGTTTGTCGAAAAACGTTATGCAAACCGGCTTTCACAGGACGAACAGTTGAAATTTACGCAAGAAATTGTCCAAAAAGGCCGGATTCTCGAAGAAACGCCGCATTTTTGGGTGATTTTTTCGGGTAAATAAAAATATGGGCAAAACGCTGGCTTTGTTTGATTTTGACGGTACGATTACGCGATACGATTCGCTGATCGTATTCCTCCGCCAAATGGTGGGCGTTTCCGGCGCCCTAAAAGGCGCGCCGGAAACACTCCTGCGGTGGGCGGCGCTGTTGCTCCAGGGGCGCTTGTCGCACGATACGGCGAAGGAAGCCCTGCTAAAAACCCATTTGCGGCGGAAAAGCCGCCAAGAGTGGGAGCGGGAGGTGGCGATTTTTTGCGATCAGCTTAGTCCGGAGTATTACAATTCGGAAATTTTGCGCAGAATGCGCGAACTCCAACATTCCGGCGCCGTAGTGTCTATCGTGTCAGCCTCTGTGGATATCTGGCTGCAACCGTTTGCCGATAAATTGAACGTGGAACTGATCTGTACGCAATCTGCATGGTGCGCGGATCGTTGGACTGGTTTCGCCTCGCCCAACTGCCGAAAAGAAGAAAAGGTGCGCCGGGTGCAGACTACCTATGATCTGGCGGATTTCGAACGCGTCGTGGCGTATGGAAATACCGCCGCAGATCATGCCATGCTGAATATGGCGGATGAGGCGTGGTGGGTGCGAAAGGATGGAAGGATTTCGAATTGGGAAGCGGGCGTTTCGGTTTGACAGACTGATTATTACAAGTGCTTATTTTTATTAATAATTTTTTATATGATGAACCGATTTGTAGTTAGTTTTTGTTTTCTGCTCTGCGGCGCAGGCCTGCAGGCGCAAGTAGAAACCCGAGCCGAACGAAGCGCCCAGGCTTTGTCGGAACAAACGCCGGCCAAATTGTTCGAGCGGCGACTGGCGCTGCTCACGCAGGCTATCCAAACTGAAAATGTGCAAGAAATGCTGATTTTGCAGCGCGATCTCCAACAAGCTATTCGGGAATCCATGGCGCTGTACAGCGAAGGCCCATCCTTGCAGGCGCTGGAAGGCGCGCTGGCCGCGTTGGACAATTTTTCTTTTCATAACGCTTCCGGCGCGGAACGGCAAGTGAGGATGGAAATGCTGCAGTCCGTGCAGACGCTGATTAGGGGTTTGTAAAAAGTATTTCGCCGCCTGCGGTCGCGAAATAAAACAATGAACAGGTGTCTTTTTTTATTGGAAAAAAATCAAAAAAAGACATATATTCAAAATATTATTTTTCCTTTAAAAGAATCAAAGGGCTTTTTACACCCTACGGCCGATTCGCTTAGGGGGTGTATCATAAGTCCGTGAAAAATCTGTCGAGCAAAAAAATATTTTGTTTGGTTGCCTGTTTTTTTGATTTTTTCTAAAAAAAATCAAAAAAACAGGCAACCAAACATTATTTTATTTCGCCGCCGGAGGCGGCGAAATACTTGTGACACACCCCTTAAGCGCGGAAAAAATCTTTCACAGCCTCGATGATCTGATCCTGAATTGCGGGCGTCAGTTCCGTGTGCATGGGCAGCGAGATCACCTGGCGGCTCAGGTCTTCAGTCACCGGCAGTTCGCCGCCCTTCCAGTACGATTCGAAGGCTTTCTGTTTGTACAGCGGCACCGGATAATAGATCATGGCCGGGATTTGCCGGGCCGCGAGGAATTCGCGAAGTTGGTCGCGGCGGCCGTCCATCACCTTCAGGGTGTATTGATGGAAAACGTGCGTGGATTGTCCGAAACGCGCGGGCGTCTGCAATTCGGCGACCTCCGCGAAGGCTGCGTCGTAGTAATCTGCCGCCTGTCGGCGAGCCGCGTTGTAGGTTTCGAGTCGGCGCAATTTGATGCGCAGGATGGCGGCTTGCAGGGCATCCAAACGGGAATTGACGCCCACCACATCGTGGTAGTACTGCCGGCTCTGGCCGTGGTTGGCCACCATGCGGAGTTTGTCGGCAATGAGCGCATCGTTGCACATCATCGCGCCGCCATCGCCGTAGCCGCCCAGGTTTTTGGAAGGGAAAAAGGAGGTGCAACCAACATGGCCCATCGCGCCGGTGCGGTGTTTGCTGCCGTTGGAGAACGTGTAGGCGGCGCCGATTGCCTGCGCATTGTCCTCGATCACGTATAAATTGTGCCTGCGCGCGATTTCCAGGATCGGCTCCATGTTGGCGCTTTGTCCAAACAGGTGTACCGGGACAATCGCCCGGGTATGCGGCGTAATGGCCGGTTCGATTTGTGCGACGTTGATATTGAAGTCATCGGGCTGCACGTCCACCATCACGGGTTTGAGCCCCAGCAGGGCGATCACCTCCGCGGTGGCGACGTACGTGAAGCTGGGCACGATGACCTCGTCGCCGGGTTGCAGCCCGAGCGCCATCATGGCAATTTGGAGGGCGTCCGTGCCATTGGCGCAGGGAATGACCTGTTCGACCCCGTTGAATTGTGCAAGTTCTTCCTGGAAAGCTTTCACTTCGGGGCCGCCGATGAATTGCGCGGAGCGCACGACCCGGAGGACGGCCTCGTCAATTTCTTGCTGCATTTGGCGGTATTGGCCGATAAGATCAACCATTTGTAGTTGCGACATAAAATACCTGGCGTTTGTGCTGATGTGGTGGCGGTGATAAAATGCGAAGCCGGTTCGGCCTTTTGGAACGTTGCTTTCCGCTCAAAACCAATCGGCCGGACGGCTACTCAAAAAATGGATGGGGACGCAAAGGTAAATGAATAAATGGATGCGCATCGTGCCAATCTGTTGAAATTGCCGCCGTCCGGATATCGTGCGCCAGGGCGATCGCCGGCCGCGCCGCTTCGATTCCAAACCCGCGGCCTTCGAGGATTTCCCGATACGACAGGGTATGTAAATCCGTAAATCCCTCGGAAAATTCCCATTCTTGGCCGTTGAGGCGCAGCGCGCGGTAGCTGTGTTTACCAGCTTCCCGGACGGACGCGGGGAGCGTGGCGTTTTCGATAGAGAGAAACCAACGCACCCGGGCGCGCTCGAGTTCCAAAATTCCGGCCTCCCGGTCGTGGCTGCGCAATTGCAAGGTTACTGAACGCGCTGGGCCGAATATCCACTGCAACATGTCGAAGAGGTGGATTCCAATATTGGTAGAAATGCCGCCCGATTTGGCGGTATCGCCTTTCCAGGAAGCATAGTACCATTTGCCGCGCGCGGTGATGTACGTCAGGTCTATGTCATACCGATCGGCAGCCGGACTTTCGTCCACCATTTTTTTCAAGGATTGTACGGCGGGATGCAGGCGGAGTTGGAGGATGGTGTACACCTTTTTGCCGCTTTCCCGTTCCAGCTCGGCGAGGCTGTCCAGGTTCCAGGGGTTGAGCACGAGGGGTTTTTCGCAAATCACGTCCATGCCTTGTCGCAATCCGTATCGCGTGTGGGCGTCGTGCAGGTAGTTGGGGGAGCAGACGCTGAGATAGTCTGTCGGCATACCCTGACGGCGGAGTTTGTCCAAGTGCCGGTCGAATCGTTCAAACTCGGTGAAAAACGCGGCTTCCGGGAAGTGGTTATCCAGGACGCCCACGGCGTCGTGCGGATCAACCGCCGCCGCTAGGGCGCCGTGGTTTTCTTTTATCGCGCGCAGATGCCGGACGGCTACGAAGCCGGCGGCGCCGATGAGTGCAAATTTTTTCATGATGCGCGTTGTATTTTGCTCAGTAAAGCGGCGTCCAGGGCAATTCGCAGGGTGTAACCGAGGGTCTCCAAGTCCACCAGCAGTTGTTGTTTGCCGGTTGATTGCACCACGCGACCCTGTAGGCCGATCAGGTTGCCCGCCGCAATTTCCACCCAATCGCCCGAATGAAACTCTCGGGGATTGATCTGTACATCGAGGTCTTGCTCGAGGGTGATGCGCCGGAGTATCTGGATTTCCTTTTCAGGGATTGCCGTGATTTGATTGCCTGTTTTGACAAAACCGACCACGTGCTCGGTTTCAAGCACCTGTTTGTACTGGTCGCTGCTGATTTTTATAAAAACATAGCAGCTAATCAGGGGTTTTTCCACCTTTTTTATTTTGCGCAAGTACCGGCGTGTAAATTGCTGCAGGGGAACGTAGGCGACGACACCTTGTTTTTCCAGCAGTCGCTGGACGTATTTTTCGCATTTGAAGCGGGTGCGCACGGCATACCAGCGCGCCTCGGACGCGTCGGGTACGGCGGTGTACGCGGCGGCGTTTTTTGATGTCATATTATACGGAGGGGGAATGTTTTTCAATTCGTCGGTATATTTTCAGGCCGCACCAGCCCGTTTTCTAAACGATACATTTCGCCGGTTTCCGGACAGCGCGCCCGGCCGGACCCATCAAAAACGAGGCGATGGCCGGCTGCGCTCACCCAGCCTTGCAGGCGCGCCGGGTTGCCGATCGCCAACCCGTACGCGGGTACGTCGCGGGTCACTACGGCGCCGGCGCCGACAAGGGCGTAGGCGCCGATCGTATTTCCGCATACAATGGTGGCGTTCGCGCCGATGGTGGCGCCTTTGCGCACAAGCGTGGTCTTGAATTGGTCTTTGCGTTCGATACCGCTCCTTGGATTGAGCACGTTTGTAAACACCGCAGACGGCCCGATGAATACCTCATTTTCCAAGATTACGCCGGCATAAAGCGAGACGTTATTTTGGATTTTCACGCGGTCGCCAATCCGGACGCCCGAGGCTACGAATACGTTTTGTCCCAATATGCACTGTTCACCGACGGTACAGCCCCCCATGAGGTGGCAAAAATGCCAGATTTTACTGTCCTTTCCGATGGAACAGCCGGCATCAAGGATGGCGCTGGGGTGTGAAAAAAAGTGCTTTTCCATGTTGAATGATCAAAAATCCAGTGGCGCGGGCCAAAAATTCCAGCGAATGCCACCCTGCCATACTATTTCTTGTTCCGGGGCTGCCGAAGATTCTGCTTGCCGGCGCCGCCATATACAACGCACATCCAGCCACCCGTTATGCCTAAACTGCCAGCCCGCATCGAATCCGGCAAGGTGGCTGATTACTTTTTTCCCCTGACCAATCCGGTTGGCGTACTCCTGCGCGCGCGCTGCATTGCTCCAGCCGGGGTCGGCGCCCCAGTTGAGGCCGCCGTCGTTTTCTCCGGCGCGGATGCGCAACCAACGCGCCTGCAAAAGTACATGCTTCACAGGATTATAACGCGCCGTTAGGATGGTTTCCTTAAAATTCGACCCCAACGGATGCGCCAGCGCCTGATTGTAGTGCATATATGCATTTAATGAATCAAAATGAGAATACGTGTAGGGGCGTACCAGATTTCGCTCTGCCTGTAAATCCAGGCGCGCAATACCAAAAGCATTAAGGTACTTCAAACCGCACTGGATGCCGAACTTATTGCCCCACCAACCCCGGCGCGCGCGGTCGGTGAGCGCCCGGAGCAGAAATTCATCCACGATCAACTGCCCATACAGGCGAAAGCGCTGAAAAAGATCCCAGCGCCCGTCCAGCCCGATGAGCACATTGTCCGGACTACCGATCAGGCCTTCCACCGAACGGTACAAAATCACCGGATTCAGGTATTGTAGTTCAAATTGCCGACTTCGGTTGAAGATCGTCGCTTCAAAAAATCCGAAAGCAAGCCGGGGCGTCGCTTTGACATTGAGGTAGTGGATGGCCGCGTATTTTTTGGGGAGCAAACTGTTTCCGGGTACCATTTTTTGAGAAACCGGACTCAGTTCCATCCAAAGGCACTGATAATGCAGGCGCCAAACGCGGGCATTGAGTTTTAGATAAAAATAGTTGGATCCAAAATCGGACAAAAACAGCGAACGAACGCCGTTTCCAAAAAAGTGGACGCCGTGTCCCAACTCGACGCCCAAGCGGCGGGTCGCCCGAACGCCGATGCCGGCATTGGCCACGTTGAAATCATAGCCTTTGTCCACCCGAAAAAACCGGCTCCGGTAGGTTTTGTAAAAACCGGTTCCCGGCACAGCTCGGCGTTTTTCGATGTAGTCGGCGACGTACGCCTGCGGTTGCCACTGGCTTTCTACCAGGCTGGTGTGAAAATACAATCGGTCGTCCAAAACGCCTTGTACGTCTAGTCCGCGCTGGTTTAAAAACAAAAAACCGGCGCGGTCGGAGCGCCCGAGCGCGCCTTGAAACATCGGCCGAATCCGCAGTATCAAATCCCGGCTGTTCACGCCCCAAAAATGTCCGGGTTGTTTGCCGCCGCGCGCAGACGCCGCATACTCGAGGTGATCGCGCAATAAGTAATCAATTTCTTGTCGCGCCCGCGCAGATTGCCGACTGGTATCCAGGGCGGTCGCCCAGCGCACGGCGTCCTGCCGGGAATATGGTTTGATTTCCGGGTGGAAAGGGGCTGTTTCCGGATAGAGTACGGACAGGCGCTCTAGCATCCGGCCGGAAATCGCGTGCAGCGGAATGGGCGAAAGCTGGGCCGGAAGCAGCCGGGGCGCGAGGGTGAACAGGAGGAAGAGCAGGTTTTTCACACGTTCGAGCATTACCATTTTTGGATGGTATTCAGTAAAACGTGCTGCCACGGCTTCCAAAAATGGGTATTCCAGGAAGAATTGTGCCACAATAAGACCATTTCGCCGCCGTGTTTCTGAACGGCGCCGCCGAGTTGTTCCAGGGTCGTGCCGGCCTCGTCAGGACGAAGCCGGCAGTATTGGGCGAGGGTGACGTCCATTGCGATCAGGGGTAATTCCCGAATGGGCAGCAGCGTTTGGCGTTCGCAGTCGAATACCGGAAACGATTGGGCGATGCCGCAGCGAAATCCCGCCTGTTCGGCGTATCCGAGGCTGCTCTCCCAGTCCATCCCGCCTGCCGCCCAGAACCGCCAGGTTTCTGGTGCGCTAAAATGAAGGTAATGTTGCCGACCGCTACTGATCGACCCGGGCGCCGCCGCGCGCAGCGCCTCTAATTCCCGCTGAAATCGCTGCGGATCCGCCGCCGCCGCCCGCGACGGATGAAAACCGATCGCGTGTCCCCGCTCCTGTATGCGCTGCATCAGCTTGCGGACGAAAACGTCCTCCAGGTCATAATCGCAATCGGACGCCGCCGCGCGGCCCGCCAAAAAATTAAAATGCCAGCGCAGGTTTCGGGATTCCGCCAAATCCATCCAGCACTCAAAAACGTCGAAAGGATCATTCCGCCGCCAAATCGGTCCACCCAGCCAATACGCGCATTCTACAGGATCAAAGCGCCGAAATACGCTGCCGGCCAGCGTCCGCAGCCGGTCGGCGGGTCGGCGCCAAAGCTGCGGATGATCTACGTCACAGCTCAGATGCAAGCGGGCGGCTTGCCGGGGATAGGTCACGGATATCCCCAGCGCACCCATGCAATCCCGCAGAAAAGCGGCATACTCTTGTACCAGCGGCCGGTGCAGCAGCCCGTGTTGCACCGCAAAAGCGGTTTCCGCCGGGAATCGACCGCCGCGCGCTTTTCCGTATTCCTCCCAGCGAGAAAGCATAAAAAAAGCGGATGCCCAGATATCCAGTCCGCAATGCACCCTGCCTGCAGCGACCTCCAGGAGCGGGCGTCCGTAATAGGTTACCAGCGTCTCGTCTGGAGAAAACAGTGAGTTTGCGCGCAGCGGCGCAATCGGCATGCGCGCGGAGGCTGGAAAATTTTGGGGGTCGCAGTAGCAGAAAAAGTGATCCTCGAGCCGGATTAGTCCGCCGTTTGGAAATTCCAGCAGGTAACCGTCTGCGGGGTCTTGAAAGACCATTTCGACCTGTAGCCCCAGCATTTCTTCCAGCAGGACTTGAGCGATCCACCGTTTGGCAGAGGCGAAATGCGAATTGGTGTGCAAAAGGACGCGCATGGCGGTTCGGTTTAGGTCTTTTCAAGCGCATCCGGTGCGGTATTGGCGCCTGTTTTCCCTGCGGCCGCGGTAGGTACCGTCACTTCGCAGTTTGCCGATTTTTCTCGGACGAATTCAGCGCCAATAAGCAGCAGTTCGCAGTTTTGTTCCATTTTTGGCCAAAAATAGGGATAAATCGCGTGAATGGACGGAATATCGTCGTTTCAGCAAAATAGTATGCATTTTTTTCCGAATCGCACGCCGGCAGATCAAGCGCGCAGTTTGTCATTAATGGGCTTTTTTTAGCGACCGCCGAATAACAGGATTGCGCTATCTTTGCCGCCGTTTAAAAACAAACTCATGCGTAATCTGCCGGTATTTTTCTTTGGTCTCTTCCTCTTTGCCTCCTTTTCCAGCCTTGCCCAAAAGCCCGTAAAAGCCATTATTCGCGGGAACGTGTATGACAAGGAAAGTGCGCAACCAATCGCATTTGCCACGATTCAACTCAGCGGCGCCGGTATTGGCGGCGCCACCGATATGAACGGCTTTTTCACCCTCGCTAATGTCGAACCGGGAAAATACAGCCTGAAAGTATCTTATCTCGGGTATGAGGATTACACGGAGGACGTGACCCTCAAGGCTGGTGATATTCTTTATAAAAACATATACATCGCAGAAAGCGGAAACAAGCTAGATGAGGTGGTAATCAGCGGGAAAAAAGAACAGGCCCGAACCGAGGTACAGATTTCCAAACTGACCGTCACGCCCAAGCAAATCCGCTCTTTGCCTTCCGCCGGCGGGCAGGCGGATATCGCGCAGTACCTGACCGTGCTCCCCGGCGTGATCTTTACGGGCGACCAGGGCGGTCAACTCTATATCCGCGGCGGCTCTCCGGTACAAAACAGAATTGTACTGGATGGTATGACGATCTACAACCCTTTCCACAGCATCGGTTTCTTCTCTGTTTTTGAAACGGAACTCATCCGCAGCGCCGATGTGCTGACGGGCGGATTTAATGCTGATTATGGCGGCCGTATTTCGGCTATCGTGGATGTGAAAACCCGGGAAGGCAACCGCAAACGGCTGTCCGGACTGGCCTCCGCCAGCCCTTTCCAAGCCAAACTCCTGCTCGAAGGCCCGATCGTCCCACTGA